>JBBSNJ010000509.1:0-3388 GCA_038232775.1 Thermomicrobiales bacterium | reverse complement strand
TTCTCACCCTGGTCGGTCTCGCCGCCGGCGGGAGCCCCGGCAGCCGCGCCCAAGAAGCATCGCCAGCGGCGGCTGGAGGCGCGTCGTGTCCGGCGACCACCGAGGAGGAGGGCAAGGCGCTCGTCCGCCGCTACTGGGACGAGGTCTGGCGGGTAGGGGGCGAGGGGGCGGTCGCCGACATCCTCGCCGCCGACGAGATCCACCATTGGGGTTTCGGCGGCGACACCGTCGGCCGCGACGCGTTCGCCGAGCGCTTGCGCGGCTTCCTCAGCGCCTTCCCGGACCTGCGGATCGAGCCCGACCTCGTGATCGCCGAAGGCGACCGGGTCGTTTCGACCTGGACGGCGACCGGAACCCATTCCGGTGACTTCTTCGGGGTGGCGCCGACCGGTCGCCGCGTGACGTGGACAGGGATCCAAGTGTTCCGCCTGAAGTGCGGCAAGATCGCCGAGTCGTCGGGTGAGGCTGACCACCTCGGCCTGCGCCTCCAGCTCGGCCTGCTGCCGGACGTGGCGACGCCGGTGCCGGCGACACCGGTCGCCTAGGGCGCTTCTCAGAAGAGTCGGGCCAAGGCCGCGGGGTGGTTCTGTGGGCCGCTGTCGGCCTCCGGCCGACGGGCGCAGCAAGCAGCGCCCCTACCATCCGGTTGCGGCCGATGGGGTCCATTGCAACCCGCTCCAAAACGCGGGGCGGCAGCGTCGTCTCCCTGCTGCCTCGATGATTGGGGGTGTCGGTTGTCGGCCTTTGGCCGACGGGCGACGCATGCGTCGCCCCTACCGCTCGTGACGCCGGCAGCTTCTCTAGCAATCGGCGTCGCTCACGGCAAGGCTCGGGGAGGCGCCAAGGGCAGGCCGTTGAGCTCCGTGGGCTAGGGACGCTCGTTCGGCTCCCGCGCGCTCGATGTCGCGTCCGCGCGCTGTGGGCGCGATGGCTCCTCCTCGGCCGGCTCGGTCAGGTACCAATCCTGGACGTTCCAGAGCAGGGGGGTGTAGGCGTTCGGCCAGAAGCCTCCCAGCTCGGCCGAGGCGACGGCGTAGCCGCGCTCCCAGTAGAGGAAGATGGCCGGCACCTCCCGCGCCAGGAGGGCTTGGATCTGGCCGTAGAGCTGGCGACGCGCGTCGCGGTCGAGCGTCGCCGCCGCTTCGGCGGTCAGGGCGTCGATCGCCTCCTGGAAGCTGTAGGGGTGGAAGAAGGCGGGTAGGTTGCCGCCGCCGCCGCTCGGGCTGAGCGGAATCTGCGACGAGTGCCAGTAGAACGAGTCGTCGGGGTCGTTGCCGTTCGGCCAGGTGTAGAGGGCGGCGGTCATCGCGTCGCTGAACTGGTAGCCCATCGGCCCCCAGAGGTCGGTCGCGTCGCCGAAGCGGGGGACGGGAGCGACGCCGATCGTCGCCCAACTCTCGGCGATCAGGTCGACGATCCGGGCCGCTACGGGGTCGTCGGCGACCGCCCAGAGCTCGATCCGGAGGGGATCACCGTCCCGCTCCCGGACCCCGTCCGGGCCGGGCCGCAAGCCGGCCTGGTCGAGCAGCTCCTCGGCCCGCTCCGGCAGGTAGGGGCGCGGTTCGAGGGTCGGATCGTAGGCCCAGGAGCCGGGGGCTTGGTCGGCGACGGCGACGATGCCGCGGCCGTCCAACACCTCCTCCACGATCCGCTGCCGCGGCGTCGCGAAGTCGAGCGCCTGGCGGACCCGCGTCTCGCGCAGGAAGCCGAGCTGCTTCAGGTCGAGGTGCTGCCAGTTCTGCGTCCCGTGCTCGACCACCACCGCGCCGGGAACCGTCAGCGCCTCGTCCACCTGATCGACCGGGAGACCGCCGGCCCCGCCAACGAGGTGGTAGGTGCCCTCTCCGAGACCGGCCAACTGGTCCGCAATGGACGGCACGGGGCGGACCTCGATCCGGTCGAGCCGGGCCCGCTCGCCCCAGTAGTCGTCGAAGCGCTCCAGCCGCACCCCCTCGCCCGGCACCCAGTCGACGACCCGGAACGGCCCGGTCCCAACCGGGGCGCGGTCGAACCGCTCGCGGAAGGCGGCCGGGCCGTCGGCCATCGCCCCGGCTGGGAGGATGGGGGTGGTGCCGACCGTCGCCAGGAACGAGGCGGACGGTTCCATGGTGCGGACGACCAGGAGCAGCGGCTCCGGCGCCTCGACCGCCGCGATCTTGTCCCAGCCGAGCGGGCCGGCGGCGCCGAAGGCGGGGCTCAGCCGCATCTTCCAAGAGGCGACGAAGTCGGCGGCCGTAAAGGGGGAGCCGTCGTGGAACGTCACCCCCTCGCGGAGGGCGAAGCTGTAGGTCCGGCCGTCGTCCGAGACGTCGAAGCCGACCGCCAGCGCCGGCTGGAGGCGCTGCTCGGCGTCGAAGCGGACGAGACCGTCCGTCACCCCCGCCAGCAGGTCGAGGCCGGCGCCGTTCTGGGTCAGCCAGGGGTGGAGCGAGTCGGGGGAGAGCGGGGAGGCGACGACCAACGCGCCGCCGTCGCGGGGCCGTCCGGCCGGGGCCAGCGGCTGGGTTGCCCGCCGCACGTCGGTCGCCGGCGCGGCGCGGTCTTCGCGGGCGGTCGGCGTTCCCGCTCGATCGCGCCGCTGGCCGGCGACGCCGAACGTCGCCGGCGGGGAGGCTGGGAGCAGCCCGGCGGCGACCGGGGCGGCCAGGCCGAGCGCGCCGGCGCGGGCGATGAATTGCCGCCGCCCCAGCCGGCGACCGCTGCGGTCCGAGAAGGGCCGGGTCGGGACGGCGGGTTCGCGGTCGCGCGCGGGCTCGTCGGCGGGAACCGGGTGATCGCCGCTCGCGGCAGGGGCACGGGTCTCGCGGCTCACGGTCTGCCTCCCGCCGCCCGGAGTCGAGCGGTTTCGCGCTGCCTCCGCCGCTGGCCGAGGTGGAGTGAACGGACGACGGGCCGCCCGTATGCTACCCGATGCCGGCGAGCCGGCCCCGGACCAGAATTGGGAGCAGGGCCACTCGGGCTGCTCGGCACATCTCGTGCGACGGTCGTTGCGCAGTCGGGCGAACCCGATCGGCGGCGGTCGGCGAATGGCGCCGGAGCACCGGTCTCGATCGACGGTGGTTCCGCGCCGACGAGGAGGAGCGGCATGAGCGAGACGGAGCAGCGGCGGGTGCGGATCGAATACTGCACCTCGTGAGGGTATTTGCCCCGAGCCGCCGGTCTGGCGGAGAACATCTTGCACGACTACTACGAAGCGCTGCCCGGCGGGGTCACGATCGTCCCCGGTAAGTCGAGTTCGTTTGAGGTCTTTCTCGGCGAGGAGCGGCTGTTTTCGAAGCTCCAGACCGAGGAGTTTCCGGCGGAGAACGAAGTCGAGCACAAGCTGGGGGAACGGCTCGGGGGGTGATGCCGGGTCGAGGAGAGGGTCGGCGCCGCGGCGCCGGGCCTC
>JBBSNJ010000508.1:0-3388 GCA_038232775.1 Thermomicrobiales bacterium | reverse complement strand
GAGGCGGAGGTAGGGAGCCTACGGCGCGTGCGGCCGCCGGCTAGCGCCCCTCACCCCCGGCCCCTCGCCCGGGGCGCGGGAGAGGGGCCGGGGGTGAAGGCCGTCGGGGCAACCCCCACGATTCACCCGGATGCCATATCAAACCTACGGTACGCTTCAGCCGCGGGACGTTGGCAGTCCCCCACCGCACGAACCGCTCGCGGCCGCGGCGGCAGCCGCTCGAAGTCCGCGGGACAGCGCCCAGCTCGTTCGGGCCGCGTGCGGAGGCGGCGGTGATCGGCGGACGTGGCGCCGCGGCTGGTCGAGCTTAGGAGCCGAAGAGCCGGAGGTCGCGGGCGGGCCGCAAATCTCGTCGGCTCCCCAACGGAGGCGGGGCGCCAACGCGGTTTGCCGTGGTCGAGACGGCCGCAAGCTTTGCGGTGGTCTGCAGAAGCGTCGGCTTAAGGCCACGGCGTGGTTTGGTGGGATACGGTCCCCCTGCGAGCGATGGACGCTGCAAGCAGCGCCCCTACCCCTGGTCGGGGCGGCTCAGCTTCTTTGCAACGTTCTCTGATCTGGTAGGCGGAGAGGCGCGATGCTAGCGATCGCCAGGATGAGGGCGGGATCAGAAGGTGCGACCGAGGGCCTGATCCCACGGCTGGGGCGCCGCGACGCGAATCACTTCGTCCTCGCGGTCGCGGACGTAGAGGTAGAGGTGGGCGAAGAACTCCGCCTCCGGGAGGGGATAGGTGGGGTTGATGCAGAGGAAGGGATAGTGCCACGGCGGGTCGACGCCGGGGGCGGTCTGGACTTCGATCCGGCGCCCGACGCGGAGCCGGTAGGTGACGCCGGGATAATGGCGCGAGGGGAGGTCGAGAAAACCAGCGCGCCGGAGCTGGCTCCAGAGGGAGTCACCGAGGGTGAGACGGGCCACCTCTTCCGCGCGGGAACGGGCCGAGCGGTAATCGTGGGCGGTGAAACCGAAGCCGGCGGTCCGCTTCGGGAGGTGGTCCCACCGGTGCCGCCACGGGCGTTCGATCCCGCCCGGGCCGTCGTCGCCCGGCTCTGGGCCTTCCAAATCAGTCGGGAGCGGACCGAGGAACCACCGCTCGACGGCCGCGGCGAAGCGCGGCCACCAGCGAGAAGACGGAGCGACCATCGCGCTTCTTCCTGCCACGGTCGACCGGCGGCGAGAGACGCGGTCGGAGCGGAGTGGGACTCCGCCCCGAACCGCTAGGAATGGCGGATCAGCCGCCGGCGATGGGGGCGACGATCTGGTACTCCTCGACCTGCGGGTCGAACGGCTCGCGGTCGAGGACGTGGCTGCCGTCGACCTTCTTAGAGATGGCGCAGCCGCTGGCCCGCGCCTCCCGGATGATCCGCTCCGCCTCGGCCTGGGCCGCGCGCGCTTCGTCGGTGTCGGTGGTCGGCCACTCGACGACCTGGTGTCCGCGGCGGTTGGCGACGATGATGCGTCCCATTGGCGGCCTCCTAGCCGGTCCCGATGGAGAGATGTGGTCCCGCGCCGGGTGGTGCGGGGGCTTCATGGTACGCCTAGACCGGCCCCGCGGCAAGCCGCTCCCGTTGGCGCAGAGCAGATCTCGCGGCGACTTCAGTCGGCCACGCCACACCACGCGGCGGCGGCTAGAGCGACCGCCTTGGTCGCCGTCAGGAGGTCGGCGACCGGGACGTGCTCGTCGGCATGGTGGGCAACTCGGACGTCACCGGCTCCGTACATGACACAGGGCATCCCCCCGGCGAGGACGAAGTGTCGCATGTCGGCGCCGTAGGTCACGGCCTCGATCGCCGGCTCGGTCCCGGTCACGGCGCGATGGGCTCCTTCGAGCAGGCGAACGAGGGGGGCGTCGGCCGGAATCTCGGCCGGGGCGAACTGGCCCCCGAACCACTCGACCCGCGGCGGGTGGTCTCGGAGCCAGGGATCTTGCGCGGCGAGCCGTTCCACCTCGGCCCGAAAATTGGCGCGGAAGCTCTGAAGATCCTCGCCGGGGACGAGACCGGCACGCCCCTCGGCGATCAGCCACTCGGGCACGGACGAGGGCCAGGAGCCAGCGCGGAGAGTACCGACGTTGATCGGAATCTTGTTAGCGATCGGCGCGTAGAGCGGGTGCCGAATCGCGTCGTTGCGGGAGGCCTCGTAGGCGAGGAGCCCGTCATGGAGGCGGGCGAAGGCCTCGATCGCGCTGACCCCCTCGTCCCGGACGCAGGCGTGGGCCGAGCGGCCGGCGATGTGGAGGCGGAACATGAGGGAGCCGCCTTGGGCGGGGACGACCGCGAGGCGGGTCGGCTCCGTGATGATCGCGGCGTCGGCGACGTGACCGCGGAGGACGGCGGCGAGCGCCCCGGCGCCGCCGTCTTCTTCGGAGATGGTGCTCTCGACCACAAGGTCGCCGCGGAGGTCGAGTCCCGCCCGCCGCAGGGCGGCGAGGGCGAAGAGGTTAGCCGCGAGACCGCCCTTCATGTCGCAGGAGCCGCGGCCGTAGAGGTTCCCGCCCACGATCTCCCCGCCGAAGGGTTCCTGACGCCAGTGGGCACGGACGCCCGCTTCGACGGTGTCGATGTGGGCGTTGAGGATCAGGGAGCGGCCGCCGCCGGCGCCCCGCTGGGTGCCGACGACGTTCGGCCGTCCGGCATAGTCGGGGACCGCGGTGAAGTGGTCGGCGTAGGGGGCAAGTGCCGAGAGGTCGGGCTCCCAGACGTCGACTTCTAGTCCGTGGGCGCGCATCTCGGCGGCGACGACCGCCTGGGCCGCGCCCTCTTCGCCCGTCTGGCTCGGTGTGCGGACGAGTGCCTGGAGGAAGCCGAGGAGGTCGTCGCCGAGATCATCGACGGCGCCGGCGATCCGGTCGATGGCGTCCGGAGGCAGCCGGCCGGGGAAAACGTTCGTCACGGTGCCACCGCCCCGTCGCCGCTGCTCCCCGGATTGACCGGGCCCCGACCATCGACCGAGGGGAGCGCCCGAGTGGGCGGGACGGCTGGGCGTGGGGCAGTCGAGATGGCGGCCAGGTCGGAGCGCATCCCCTCCTTGGCGAGACGATCCCAAAGCGCGCGGAACGCGGCGTAGCGCTGGCGGCGGGCGGCGTGCTCGCGGCCGAGGAGGGCGATCAAACCGCGGCGCGGATCGTCGGGCGGAGGGCGGAGCGCCGTCGCGGTGATCGCGGCGTGCTGGCCCGGCGCGGCAGCGGCCAGGGCGTTGCCGATGGCCGACGATTCGGCGAGCGCGCGGTCGGCCAGCTCGTCCTCGATCAAGGCGAGCCGGACGTCGTGGTCGTGGAGCGCGCCGAGCTCTTCTTGGATCGCCTTGACCCGCTCGATCTGTTCCTGGCCGCGATCGCCGAAGACCGAGCGAAAGAGTTCGAGCGAGTAGCGGAGCCGCTTGGCGCTGATCCGG
>JBBSNJ010000507.1:0-3389 GCA_038232775.1 Thermomicrobiales bacterium | reverse complement strand
GGCGTTGCCGCTGCGCAGCTCGAGCAGCCGGACCGAATCGTCGATCACCAGCCGGTAGACGATCCGGTCGAGGTAGGGGAGTGGCTCGCCGTCCGCCCCGGTCCGCCAGTAGTTCGGGCTGCGCTCAATCACGACCTGGTTGCCCGACTGCCACTCGACGAAGCGGAAGGGGCCGCTGCCGACCGGCTGCCGGGAGAAGCCGTCTTTGCCGGCCGCGTTGTAGGCCGTGGGGCTGACCGGATTGTTCCACTGCAGGGCGTTGCTGAGGAGGGCCAACACCGGGCCGAACGGCCGCGTCAGACGGAGGCGAACGGTCGCCGGGTCGACGACCTCGACCGCGGTGGAGGCGAACTCGAAGGGTCCCGCGGCGTCGGCGGCCAGGGCGTCGAGGGCGGCCTGATCCTCGCCGGCGGTGTCGACGGCGGTGAAGTAGGCCTTCATCGTCGAGGCCGGGTGGAAGATCATCCGGTCGAGGTTCCACTTGGCGGCGGCGGCGTCCCACGGAGTGTCGTCGTGGAAGATGATACCCGGCTGGAGGTTGAGGATGACCTCGGTCTCGCCGAGCTCCCAGGCGGCGATCATCTCCGGCACCGGGCCCCAGGCGCCGGAGGCGGGATTCTTCTCCCAGCGGAGCCACTGGTCGTAGAGCATGTTGGTGCCGTTCGGCTCGGCCGAGTTGAAGAGCGGGTCGAGGCTGACCCAGTCGTTCTGGACCAGCACGTTGAGCGTACCGCCCCGGACCGGGGTCGCCTCTTGGCCGGCCGCCGCCGTGCCGAACCGGACCCCGGCCGCGCCGACGAGCGCCGCCGCCGCCGATGCCTTGAGCAGGTGCCGGCGGGTCGTGCCGAACCCTTGGCCGTTCAAGCGTTGGCCCCCGGCGTCGTGGTTCTCGACCATCGTCTCGCTCCTCCCTCCGTCCGCATCGACTGCTCGGGATCGCGTTCGAGACCGCGCGCTGTCCGTCCCCTCCCTCATGGCGCAATCGGGTGCTTCACCCTTGCTCGCGGTGAGCTCGAGCGTTGTGCCCGGTCATCTTCCCCGGCTCGCCCCCGGTTGTAAAGCCGCCGCCGGGCCGGCGGCATGCCCCGCGTCGCCTCGGAGCAGTGCGATCTCAGCCAGGTCGTGAGGGATCCCGTCGGCGCCGAGCAGATCGTGGAACCAGACCGGCGGCACGGCAGCGCCGGGGGGCGAGCCCCAGGGAAAGTGGGTTTGGGAGCGACCGTTGACCAGACCCCAGAAGTACCAGCCGACCCCCTCGGCCGCGAACAGGGGGAGGAGGCCGGCGAATGTCGAGCCGGCTGGGCCGCGCCGCAGCCACTCGGTGCAGAGGATCGGCCGCTGGTGGCCGGAGAGAGCGGAGAGCTTCCCCTGGACCGAGGCGGCGTCGTCGTAGTCGTGGAAGGAGACGACGTCGGAGAGGGCGAGCGCCCGCTCGTTGATCCGAGCGATCCGTGGGGGCAGATCTCGAGGCGCCGTCGGCTGCGGCCACCAGGCGCCGGTGGTCAGGGGTTGACGGGGCCGTTCGGCCCGCGCCCAGTCGAAGGCGGCTTCCACTAGGGGCAGGCTTCGGTCCTCCATCCCGCCGTTGCCCGGCTCGTTGTAGAGGTCCCAGAGCAAGATCCGCTCGTCCCCGGCGAAGGCGCCGACCAGATCGCGCACGTAGCGCTCCAGCCCCGGCCAGGAGTCCCGATCGGCCACCCGGGCGTGGCCGGGACTCAGCGTCCAGCCGCTGTTGTGGACGCCGGGGAGCGGGGAAGGCTGCGACCCGAGGGTCGGTTGCCGACCGGAGAACGCGCAATCGTCGAACAGGCAGGGGACGACCGACACCCCATGCCGCTGCGCCAGGCCGAGGAGTTCGTCGAAACGGGAGCGCTGGCCGGCGGGGTCCTCCTCCCAGATGAGATACTGGAGAAAGACGCGGACGCTGTTGAGCCCTATCGCCGCTGCCCAGCCGAGCTCCCGCTCGATCGTCGTCGGGTCGAAGGTGGCCGCCTGCCACTGCTCGGTGGCGTTGACGGCACTGCTCGGGACGTAGTTGGCGCCGCGCGGTCGCGGACGCTGGTCGTACCAGTGCTGCGCCGCCGCCGGCGTCCAACGATCTCCCATCGTCGCCCCCCTTCCCGTCCAGTCTCAGACCGGCCGCAGCATACAATCACCGGGGTGTCGGGAGCGATCGTGGTCCGCTGCCGGGGAGGGAGCGGGGGAGTCCGTTCGAACCAAGTCCGGGCGAGACCTACGGCTCGCTGAGAAAGCCCTCCACCACCCTCCACTCTCCTCCAGGCGGTTGGGTTTTTGGCCCCTAGGCAGAGCTCTGGCGCTGCACCGGGGCCAGCAACTAAGCCCGATCGCCGAGCCGGCCGCCGCGCTCCCCCGGAGCGCCGGTGAGTACCCGCCGTTCCCGGCCGAGACCGAAGCTGTCTGGGAGAAATGGGCCAGGGGGGATCAGGGTCAGCGCCCATGCACCAGTCTGCACCCGGATTCCGTACCGCCACCCGCCGGCCGGTCCGCACCCCGCGCCTGTGCTAGACTCGACCGCCGTTTCGCTCGGGATCGATCTCGCGGGCGCGCTGCCCAGATCAAAGGACCCCCATGTCCCTCACCCCCGCCGACGTCGAACACGTCGCCAGCCTCGCCCGCCTCGGTCTCTCGCCGGCCGAACGGGAGCGACTCGTCACCGAGCTCTCCTCCATCCTCGGCCACATCGCCGCCCTCGACGAGATCGACACCGCGACCATCCCCCCGACCGCCCAAGTCATCCACCTCACCAACGTCCTCCGCCCCGACGAGGTGCGGCCCTCGCTCGACCGTGACCTCCTCCTCGCCAACGCGCCGCGCCATCGCGACGGCTTCTTCGAAGTCCAGGCCGTCCTCGGCGTCGAGGAGGAACCGACCGGATGACGACCGCCGTCGAGCCGACCGCGCTCTCCGCCGCCGACGCGCGCCGCGCCCTCGACGCCCGCCGACTCTCGGCCGCGGAACTGACCGACGCCTACCTCGCCCGCATCGCCGCCCTCGACGGTACCCTCGGCTGCTACCTCCACGTTATGTCCGACGTCGCCCGCGCCCAAGCCGCCGCCGCCGACGCCCGCCTCGCCCGCGGCGACGGCGTCCCCCTGACCGGCATCCCGGTCGCCTTGAAGGACGTCCTCTGCACCGTCGACGCCCCGACCACCGCCGCCTCCCGCATCCTCGCCGGCTACCGCTCCCCCTTCGACGCCACCGTCGTCGCCCGCCTCCGCGCCCAGGGCGCGGTCCTGATCGGCAAGGCCAACACCGACGAATTCGCGATGGGCTCCTCGACCGAAAACTCCGCCTTCGGCCCGACCCACAATCCGTGGGACGTCGACCGTGTTCCCGGCGGCAGCAGCGGCGGCCCCGCCGCCGCCGTC
>JBBSNJ010000506.1:0-3392 GCA_038232775.1 Thermomicrobiales bacterium | reverse complement strand
GCGGTCGCGCCGGGCATCCGGCCGGTGGCACGCGCGAACACCCTGATCGCCCCGATCCGTGGCTGACGCGCGGACTCGGCGTCGCGGCGCGGGAGCGGGTCGGGAGCCGGACCCGTCAGCGCGGACCGAGGCTGGCGCGCTGCCAGGCGCGGCCGCCGGCGCGGGCGGCGCGCTGACGATCGACGGCGGTCTGGTCCTTGAAGACCCAGACCAGGATCGCGCCGGCGACGAAGCCGCCGACGTGGGCCCAGAAGGCGACCCCGCCCCCCTCGTCCGTGCGGACGCCGAGCGAGGCGACGCCGCTGAAGAGCTGCAACAGGAACCAGATGCCGATCTGGACCCAGGCCGGGACCAAAATCACGGTGATGAAGAAGCCGAAGACGACCAGCGTCCGAATCCGGCCCCGCGGGACGAGCAGGATGTAGGCCCCGAGCACGCCGGCGATCGCGCCGCTGGCGCCGACGAGCGGGATTCGGCTGGTGGGATCGATCAGCACCTGGGCGGCACCGGCGGCGACGCCGCAGAGGAGGTAGAAGAGGAGGTAGCGGACGTGACCCATCGCGTCCTCCACGTTGTCGCCGAAGACCCAGAGGAAGAGCATGTTGCCGAGGATGTGCAGCCAACCGCCGTGCAGGAACATCGACGTCAGCAGACCGACCAGGTCCTGGCCGCGGGAGATCTCGGCCGGGATCGCGCCCCACTGGTGGATGAAGTCGACCAACGCTCGATCGGGCAGCAGGAACTGGTAGAGGAAGACGAGCACGTTGACCCCGATCAGGGCGTAGTTGACGACCGGCGTCAGCACCCGACCGTTCTGCTCGTCGCCGATCGGGAACACGGCCGGCTCTCCCTTCTGCCGCGCTCGGCCGCCGTCGAGCGCCGGCGCTGCCGGTCGCGCCGCGCCGAGCGCGGAATCGCCGCCCCCGGCCGATCCGCGCCGCCGGGGGCGGGGCGGTGCGCTAGCCCTGGCCCCCGGTCACGCCGCCCAGCGCGTCCTTGATCACCTGGTTGGCCCACCCGAGCACCCGCCCGCGCGTCTCCTCGCCGCTGCGGGGAGCGAAGAGGAGGCCGAGGACCAGCCCGTAGACGGAGAACTTCATGCCCGTTCGCGCCCGTCCGATCATCGCCGTCGGTTCCCCCTTGATCGCGTCGTCGCCGCGACCCGCTCCGGCGGCACCATCCGGCGCCGCCCCCGATTCGCTCGCTGCTGGTTCCGTTCCGTCGCTGATTGCGCCGCCGGCGCTTGTCGGCTCAGGGACTCCGCTCGATCGCGGGCGGCGGCGTCTCGTCGCCGGCGTCGCCCGGCGCCCCGGCGTCGGCCACCCCCCCGGACCCGATCAACAGATCGGCCTCGGCCGCCGGTTCCGCGGCGACGACGACGTCGACCTCGACGTCGACCACCGCGACCGGGTCGGGCTCAAGCGGGTCCGGCAGCAGGAGCACCGGATCGCCCTCGGCCTCGATGAAGGGGCCGCTGGCGCTGACGAGCGGGGTCGCCCCCAGCGTCCGCCCGGACGGGGCCGGCGGCGCCTGGTCCCGCCCGAGGGCGTCGCGGACGCGGCCGTCGGCCGCGGCGATCGCCTGTGCCCCCTGCTCGGCCAGGTCGTCCCAGCGGCGCGCCAGGTCGGCCCGGGTGCGGGCGCCGGCCTGGGGGGCGGTGAAGAGGCCGTAGAGCCCGCCCACCACGCCCCCAACCAGGGCTCCAACCATGAACGCGGCGTCGTGCCGCTCTCGTGCCACGCTCCGCTCCTCCCGGCTCCGATCAGCCCCGCGGGCGAGACCGCCGCCGTGCCACGTCACGCGCGTTCCGCGCGGCTACGCCCATCGCCTATCAATTCTCGTGCCAGTTTCGCGCGCGGTGCCGCCAAGCGCCCCGCGGGCATCCGCCCATCCACCGCTCGCGGCTCCGGGAGAGATTACACTCCCGGTCATGGACTGGGTGCCCAGCGATCCTCCCCCAACCCCTCCCCCCGCCCCCGGTAGCGACGAGACCGGCGACCCGGCGCTGGTCGAAGCGATCCGGGCCGCGATCGCCGCCGCCGGCGGCCGGATCACCTTCGCCCGCTTCATGGCGCTGGCGCTCTACCACCCCGAGCACGGCTACTACCTCGCCCCCGAACGCCGGCCGGGGCGGGGCGGCGACTTCCTGACCGCGCCCGAGACCCATCCCTCCTTCGGCCTGACGCTGGCCCGGCAGCTCGCCGACTGCTGGGAGCGGCTGGGACGGCCCCGGCCGTTCACGGTCCGCGAGTACGGGGCCGGGGTCGGCGGTCTCGCCTACGACCTGATCGCCGGCCTCAGCGCCGAGGCCCCGGCCGCCGCCGCCGCCCTCCGCTACCGCCTGATCGAGCCAAACCCCCACCGCCGGGCGCAGGCGCAGGCGGCGATGGCCGAGGTCGGCCTGGCAGAGACGGTCACCGCCGAGCCCGAGCCGGCCGCCGGCCGCGACCCGGAGCCGATCGTCGGCGTCGTGCTGGCGAACGAGGTGGCCGACGCGCTGCCCGTCCACCGCCTCGTCTGGCGCGGCGGGGACGGGGGCTCGCTGCGCGAACGGTGGGCGACCTGGGCCGGGGGCGAGTTCCGGGAGGAAGAAAGGGAGCTCTCGCCCGAGGCGCGGGCGTTCGCGCCGGCCGAGCGGCTGCGCGCGGCCGGCGTCGCCCTGAGCGACGGCGACGCGCTTGAGGTCAGCCCGGCGGCGGCGGCCTGGTTCGGGTCGCTGGCGCGCGGGCTGGCCCGCGGCTACGCCCTGGTGATCGACTACGGCTACGACACCGCCGAGCTCTACCGGGCGCACCGCCTCGCCGGCACCCTCCGCGCCTACCACCGCCACACCGTCGGCGACGACCCCTACCGCCGGGTCGGCGCGCAGGACCTGACGGCCCACGTCGACTTCGGCCTCCTGCGGGCGGCCGGGGAGACGGCCGGTCTCGACTTCGCCGGCCTGACGACCCAGGCGGCCTTCCTGACCGGGCTCGGCCTCGGCCAGCGCCTGGTCGCCCTCCAAGCCGAGCCGGGAATCACCGCCGACGAGTACCTGGCGACCCGCTCGGCCGTCTTCCGCCTGATCGACCCCGGCGGCATGGGCCGGTTCGGCGTGCTGGCGATGGCGCGCGCGGCGCCGGTCGAGCCGCCCCTTCGCGGCTTCGCCGACCCAGCGGGGTGCTGATTTGAGGTCCGGCTGATGGTCGGGACTCCGGCTCCCCCCGTGCTCCTGTCCCGCGCACCGAGAGCGGGGACCGAGGGCCCGCCCCGAGCGGAGCCCAAGGGGTCAGACGGAATCCGAGTGATGACTCCCGCTCTCGACTGGTGGCAGTTCCCCCCTCTCCCGTGCACGCGAGAGGGGTAGGGGATGATACGGAATCCGGATGAATCGTGGGTGTTCCCCGGCGGTC
>JBBSNJ010000505.1:0-3393 GCA_038232775.1 Thermomicrobiales bacterium | reverse complement strand
TCCCGCCGCGCCTTCTCGCCGAGCTGTTCGGGGAAGGTCAGCAGCAGCCGGTCGGCCGCCTCGAGCAGGATCACGCGGGCCTTGGTCGGGTCGATCCGCTGGAAGTCCTTGGCCAGCGCGTAGCGGGCGATCTCGGCGATCGCGCCGGCCATCTCGACCCCGGTCGGCCCCCCGCCGACGACGACGAACGTCGTCAACGCCGCCCGTTTGACGGCATCCGGCTCCCGCTCCGCCTCCTCGAAGGCGACCAAGATCCGGCGCCGGATCTCGGTCGCGTCCTCGAGGCTTTTGAGGCCGGGGGCGAACGGCTCCCACTCGTCGTGGCCGAAGTAGGCATGGCTGGCGCCGGCGGCCAGGATCAGATAGTCGTAGCGCAGACGCCCCTCGTCGAGCAGCACCTCGTACCGCTCGCTGTCGACCGCCTCCGCCTCCGCCATCAGCACCGTCGTGTTCTCGTGGTCACGGAGAATGGCCCGGATCGGCTGCGCGATGTCGGCCGGCGAGAGGACCGCCGTCGCCACCTGATAGAGCAGCGGTTGGAAGAGGTGGTGGTTGCGCCGATCGACCAGCGTCACCTTCACCGGCGCGTCCTTGAGCGCCTTGGCCGCGTAGAGCCCGGCGAAGCCGCCGCCGACCATGACGACATGGGGAGGCAACGCCTCAGCCGCTCGTCCGACGGGCTCAGTCGCCTCGATCAATCCTTTCCCGTTTTCCGACCCGTTCATCCCGCTCGCTGCCACGCTCACCCCAACCACCCTCGCCGTCGGCACCCATCCGGCGCGCCGCACCGCCGATTCCGCCACGAAGCCTACCCACGCGGACGACGGCCGCGCAAGATTGACACCACCTTGCCCCCGCAGACCGAGCGACAGGGAACCCGGTTTCGCTCGCCGCGCGCCGGATCCGAGCATTCCTCTCCTCGCCTACAATCTGTGCAACCCCGGAACCAAGGGCTGGTCGTCCGTCAGCCGCCCGCCGAAGAGCGATCCGCGGTCCGGGCGGCTCGTGAGCCACGGTTCCCTTGTCGAACAGCATCCCCACCGCCGAACCCGTTTCCCCTCCTACCGTTCGTCGCGACTCCTCCGCGGCTGCACCTGAACCAAGATTCCTCGTCGACCACCTTCGCTGGGACCTGGATTAGAGCGGGCCGCATTGGAGCTCACCGGCGCCATCTATTGTAGGGGCGCTGCTTGCTGCGCCCGTCGCCCGCAGGGCGACCGAGCCCCACCGCCCCACTCCGTGGCCTGGGGCCGACGCTTCTGCAATGCGCTGTAGCAGCGACCCGGGCAACGGCGGAGTCAGTGCCGGAAGTGTCGCCGCCCGGTGCAGACCATCGCCACTCCCGCGTCGTCGGCGGCGGCGACCACCTCCTCGTCCCGCACCGATCCGCCCGGCTGGATCGCCGCCGTCACTCCGGCCGCGATGGCCGCTTCCAGCCCATCAGCGAAGGGGAAGAAGGCGTCGCTGGCGAGGGCAGCGCCGGCCGCCCGCTCGCCGGCCGTCCCGACCGCGAGGTGGACGCTCGCCAGCCGGTTCGGCTGCCCAGCGCCGACGCCGACGATCGCCCGCTCCCGGACGAGGACGATCGCGTTCGACTTGACGTGCCGCACCGCCGCCCAGGCGAAACGGAGGTCCGCCCATTCCGCCTCCGTCGGAGTTCGGCGGGTGACGACCCGCCAGCCAGTGTCGTCGTCGGGGAGCGCGTCCGCCTCTTGGAGCAGCAAGCCGCCGGTGATCGGCCGCACGTCCCATGCGAGCCGCGCCGTCGACGCCGCAGGATCGGGCGGGGGCATCCTGAGGAGCCGAAGGCTCCGCTTGCGAGCCAGCACGTCCCGCGCTTCGGGCGAGAAGCCGCTCGCGACGACCACCTCGAAGAATCCCTCGGCCAACCGCGCCGCCGTCTCCCCGTCGAGTTGCCGGTTGACGGCGACGATCCCGCCGAAGGCCGAGACCGGATCGCCCGCCAGCGCGGCGGCGAACGCGTCCACCAGCCGCCCGCGGACGGCCAGCCCGCAGGGGACCGTGTGTTTGACGACGCAGGCGGCCGGTTCGACGAAGCCCGCCACCGCCGCCCAGGCCGCGTCCGCGTCCAGCAGGTTGTAGAACGACAGATCTTTGCCGGCCACCTGCTCCGCGTCGAGCACACCGGCGGCGGCGGGACCGGCAGCCAGGCGCCGGTAGGCGGCCGCCCGCTGGTGAGGGTTCTCGCCGTAGCGCAGCGGCCGGCCCCCATCGCCCGCGACGCTCACCGCCCGCGGCACCTCGTCGCCCCGAAGGTAGTCGGCGATCACCGCGTCGTAGGCGGCGGTGTGGGCGAACGCCTTGGCCGCCAGCGCCCGGCGCCGCTCGGCCGAGACGCCGCCGCCCCGCAGCTCCGCGAGCACCGGGCCGTAGTCGGCCGGATCGGAGAGGACGACGACGACGGCGTGGTTCTTGGCGGCGGCGCGCAACATCGCCGGCCCGCCGACGTCGATCTGCTCGATCGCGGCAGCGAACGGCACCTCGGGGTCGGCCACGGTCGCGGCGAACGGGTAGAGATTGACGGCCAGGAGACCGATCGCGGCGATGCCGTGGCGCTCGAGGGCGGCGGCGTGCTCGGGGTCGTCCCGCCGCGCGAGCAGGCCGCCGTGGATCGCCGGGTGGAGCGTCTTCACCCGCCCCCCAAGGATCTCGGGGAAGCCGGTCACTGCCTCGACCGCCGCGGCCGGCACCCCGCCCTCGGTCAGCGCCCGGAGCGTCCCCCCGGTCGAGACGATCTCCCACCCGAGCCCGACCAAGGCCCGCCCCAACTCGACCACCCCGGATTTGTCGGAAACACAGAGCAACGCGCGCATCGGTCCCCCGTTCTGATCGGGCCTTTCGCCAACCGGCGGCGAGCCGCTCGCCTCAGCGACCGCCCGTCGCCCTCCCCCCGGCTCTCTCCGGTCCGATACCGAGGAGCTAATCCCCCGCCCCCGGGCGACCGGCATCGACGAACCCCTGGCCCTCATCTCATCCACGCTGGGCAGACCGGCCCTCGCGGGCCTTCCACGGCCCAACCAGACGACGATGGTGCTTCCTTTCCCGACGCCGCGGGCAATCGCGGACGAAACGCGCTCCCCGGGTCCGAGCCGGCCATCGAGTGAACGTCCCGCTTGACGACCCCGCTCTCGCGGGCGGGACGCTCTCCTCGCTCCCGCGAACCGGACAGGGGCAAAGGGTCTCGGAGCTGGCCCGGAGCGGTGCCGAAGACGTGACACAGAAGCCGGTTGGGCTGTTCCGCTCTCGGGAGCAAGACAAGCTTCCCTCACCCGCACACGGGAGAGGGGGCCGGGGGTGAGGGCCCCTGGCGGAAGGTGGAAGCATCCACCCGGCTCCCGCCTCAGAGCCCCCAGCGACGGCCCGACACCGTTC
>JBBSNJ010000504.1:0-3394 GCA_038232775.1 Thermomicrobiales bacterium | reverse complement strand
TGAAACACAATGGCCAGCGAGTCAACGCTTCGAGCAGACCGTCCGAAACCGGGTACGGTACAATCGCCGCCGATGTAAGGAAGCGCGGCTGCGTCCCGCGTTGGTCGCGGCCGACGTACGGCTGGGACGAGGAGGGTCGCCGCCGCGGCGGCGTGCGCCGGCGGAGGGACGACGGGGATGGCCTATCGGTTTCTGCTCGAGGTGCCGGGGGCTCTGGCGGCCGAGGCGAGCGTCGCGGTCGAGCAAACCGGGGACGCCCAGGTGATCCTGGTGCGGGACTCTCACGGACTCGGCTTTGAAGATCCGTACGTCGATCTGACCGTTGCCGCGCACACGCTGCGGGTCATCGACGGACTCTACGATTGGTTCGACAGCCTCGGCGCCTCCCGCCCCGACTTCCGCGTCGTCCTCCACGGCGGAGAGCGGCTCAATCTCGAAGCGAGCGACCGCGGCGCGATGGTCGCCGCCCTCCGCCGCGATCAACCGTGGGTCGAGCGCTCGATTCCAAAGGTCGGGGACCACGAACCGCCCGAAGCGGGGACGGCCGCGCCCGGGGCTTCAGGGCTCGCCGGGGTGGAGACCGGGGGAGCAGCCGTCGCCATCGACGCCGCGGGCGGGAACGCCCCGGTCGCCGCCACCGTTGCCGGCCGCGAGCGGTCATCGCTCGCACCCGAAGCGGATGGACTGGCGGAGCTGAGTCGGCGCGTCGAGTTTCGCGTCCTCAACCACGTCACGGTCCAGATCAACGACGTCCCCAAAGCGGAACGATTCTACGCCGAGTTCCTCAACTTCCGGCTTGTCGGTCGTGCCCGGCGCGGCCGAGACGGCGATCTCCTCGCGCTCGATGGCGACTACCGCTGGGACGAGGCGATGCGCGCCGGAATCCCAGCCGATGTCTCCTTCGTCGCCAACGGTCCAGTTCGGCTCGCCTTGCTCCGAGCGGGACGCGGTGCCCGCCTCGAGCGCGGCGTGATCGAAGCCATCTCGGTCGCCGTCGACTCCCGGTCCTACGCCACCCTGCGCGGCGAAGTGCTCCTGCGGCCGCTCACGCTGCTCGGCCAGACTGAGACCTCGTTCCGGTTCCGCGACCCGTTCAACGTCGTCTGGGAGATCGTCATCGACGCCACCGTCCCTTCGCCTCGCGCCTAACCGCTCCCTCCCCCTCGAGGCCGCGGCCGCCGGCCCCTGCGCCCTACCGACCGGAGGAACCGCCGATCCATGCTCGACGCCTACCGCGACCTGATCGACGAGCTGCTCGAGACCCCCTCCGTGGTGCGGACCCTGGTCGCCGAGCGCGATCAATTAGCGCCGGCCGCCGGCGGTCTGATCGCCACCCTGCGCGACCGCGACCAAACCGTGCTCGACCGACTCCAGGCGATGCTCCGCCAACCAGACGCGCGGCTCGACGCCCTGGCCGAGCCGCCCCCGAGCGAGGCGACCGACGTCGAAGCGCTCCTCGACAGCCTCGACACCGCCCGCGGCGAGTTGGTTTCGCTGCTCATGAACCTCACCCTCAAGGACTGGGAGCGGACCGCGACCCACGCGATCGACGGCGAGATCGCCCTGGCCGAAGAGGTCGAGCGGCACGTCGAATTTGATGAACGGCGGCTGGAAGCGATCCGCGCCGCCCTCGGTTCCGCCAGCCACGGTTGAGCACCGCCCCAGGACGGAGCCCGACGCGGTGGCGAGGCGTGGTTCCCCGCCGACGGAACGAGGCGGACGCGCCGCCCGGACTCGATCGACCCGCCCCCCGGCCGCCGGGCCGCGCCGG
This sequence comes from Thermomicrobiales bacterium, assembly GCA_038232775.1. Classification (GTDB taxonomy): domain Bacteria; phylum Chloroflexota; class Chloroflexia; order Thermomicrobiales; family UBA6265; genus JBBSNJ01. The sequence continues at coordinate 1,623 of JBBSNJ010000504.1, read as the reverse complement.
GAACGCGGTCATTGGCCGCTGCCGCGTCTGGAGGGGCGGGAACAGAGTTGCCGCCCGCGCCTCCTTCCGGGCCACGGCGCGAAGGGCAAAAGGGTGATCCAGCATGAGTGACTCGACGCCTCAAAGCCCACCGGTCGTGATCGTCGGCGCCGGCATGGCCGGCTTGACCTGCGCCGTCGCCCTCCACGACGCCGGTGCCCCGGTGCGAGTGATCGAGGCGGCGGACCGCGTCGGCGGTCGCGTCCGCACCGATCGGCACCCGGAAGGCTACCTGCTTGACCGCGGCTACCAGGTCCTGCTGGACTCCTACCCCGCGGTCCGCCGACGGGTGGATGTTCCGGCGCTCGCTGCCGGTGCCTTCGACGCCGGCGCCTGGATCTGGTCGGGGCGACGCGCGATCCCGCTCGCCGACCCCCTCCGCCACCCGACGGCGTTGCTGCGGGACCTGACCGCCCCCGTCTTCCCGTTCGCCGACAAAATCCGTTTGGCGCTCTTCGCCGCCCACGCCCTCGCCGCGCCGTGGCAGAGCGCCCGCGACGCCGCCGCAGCCTCCGAGGCCGACGTCAGCGCCGCCGAGGCGCTCTGGGCCGCCGGTTTCAGTCGCGCCTTCGTCGACCGCTTCGCCCGCGGCTTCTGGGGCGGCATTCTCCTCGACCCCGGTCTCGGGACAAGTGCCGGTCCCCTTCGCTTCACCCTCAAGATGTTTCTCCAGGGCCGGGGCGTCCTGCCCCAAGGGGGGATGCAAGCGATGCCGGAGCAGCTTCGGGCGCAGCTCCCGGCACCGGCCGTCACCCTCGGGCAACGGGTCGACGAGATCGTGATCGAGGCCGGACAGGCGCGAGGCGTCCGCGTCGGTGGCGAGACGATCGAGGCGGCCGCGGTGGTGGTCGCGACCGATCCACCCGGCGCCCGCCGCCTGACCAAGATCGCGGCCCTCCCCTCCCCCGAGCAAGGTCTCGGCTCCCTGACCGTCTATCTCGTCGGCGGGCGTGATCCAGGACTCGGTCGGCGGTTGGTCATCGACGGCACCGGCGATCTCGCCTTCGTCGACCTCTCCCCCCTCTCGGCGGTCCAGCCGAGCTACGCGCCCCCCGGTCGTCACCTGATGGCCGCCTCGGTAGTCGGCGACGAGCTGGCCGGCGACGACGAGGAGCTCGGCCGGCGGGTGCGGGTCGACGTCGCCCGCGTCCTTGGCCACGCGGTCGGCGATTGGCGGGTGCTCGAAACGATTCGCGTTCCCTTCGCCCAGTTCGCGCAACCGCCCGGCATCTACGACCGCCTGCCCGGCAACCGGACCGAGGTCCGAAACCTGTTCCTGGCGAGCGAGGCAACCGTCGACTCGAGCTACAACGGAGCGATCCTGAGCGGGGAGGGGGCCGCCGCGGCGGTCCTCGAGGCTTCCGATCAATGGCCCCCTGCGGGGCAGTGAGGCGGGGAGATGGAACGGCACGGAGAGTACAAGACGCCCGGCGGCAAGCTGGTCGCCGTCGATTTCTCGGTCGATGGCGACCAGCTCCGGCGGGTGATGGTTTCGGGCGACTTCTTCCTCTATCCCGAGGAGGCCCTCTCTTCCCTCACCACGGCCCTCGAAGGGGCGTCGGTCGAGCTGACCGAGGCCGAGCT
>JBBSNJ010000503.1:0-3408 GCA_038232775.1 Thermomicrobiales bacterium | reverse complement strand
GGGTGGTGAGCTAGCCCGGCCGGATGGCGAGGCGAACTCGATGCCGTCGCCCCGAGCTGGCGAGGTATTCGTCGCTGCCGCCGGCTCAAGGCCGCGTCCTGCCTCCCGCGGCGGGTGACGAACGCCGGCGGGACCCGGATCGGGGAGGGGGCGTGGCCGGTCCGGTGCGGTCTGACGCCGCGGCTCGGGCACGCGGCCCGGCGAGCGGGGTGGCCCTTGCCAGGCGCTCGGCGCGGCAACCGCGAGGAGGCAGGGAACGATGGGCGATCAGGAGGGCACCGGCCAGATCGTGGCGATGGGCGGGGGCGGTTTCTCGATGGAGCCGGACAACCCCGCACTCGACCGCTACGTGCTCAACTTGCTCGCCTCGGCGACGGCGCGGCCGCGGGTCTGCTTCCTGGGGACCGCCAGCGGCGACGCGCCACGCTACGCGGACCGATTCGCCGCGGCCTTCTTCGCGCTCGGCTGCCGGCCGGCGCACCTCTCGCTCTTCGACCCGCCAACCGCCGACCTGCGCGGCTTCTTGCTCGAGCAGGACATCGTCTACGTCGGCGGCGGCAACACGCGCAGCTTGCTGGCGCTCTGGCGGGAGTGGGGGCTGGACGCCGCCCTGCGCGAGGCGTGGCGGGCTGGGGTCGTGCTGGCGGGGCTGAGCGCGGGGGCAATCTGCTGGTTCGAGGCGGGGGTCACCGATTCGGTGCCGGGGACGTTGGGCCCGCTGCCGGGGCTTGGTTTGCTGCCGGGGAGTGCCTGTCCCCACTTCGACGGCGAGGTCGACCGGCGCCCGGCTTACCATCGACTCGTCGCCGAGGGTCGGATCGTTCCCGGCTGGGGGATCGACGACGGGGCGGCGCTGCACTTCGTCGACACGGCACTGCGGGGGGTCGTCGCCTCGCGGCCGGGGGCGACCGCCTACCGGGTCGAGCGGCGGCAGGATGGCGTGACGGAGGCAGCGCTACCGGCACGGGCGCTCTCGGCTGATGGACGCCCGGTGTAGGGGATTCCGCCGCCGCCCAGATCGGGCAACGGCGCAGCCCGACCCTTGGCTCTTGCCCCGGGGCCTACTGCGCCTTGCAGAAGAGTTGCCCCCCCTTGCTCGAGGACCGGTCACGTCGGTTGTCGCCCTGCGGGCGACGGGCGCAGCAAGCGGCGCCCCTACGACCGGTCGCGGCCCGTCAGCTTCTTTGCAACCCGCTGTAGGTCAATCTCCCGCGGCGGCCGGGTGCAGCCGGAAGGCGCTTGGCCGAGTGCGGTTCGGCAGCACCCGCCAGACCGCGACCGCGGCGACCAGGCCGAAGGCGGCGTTGGCGACGAGCGCCAGCCGGTACCCCCCGGCGATCTCATAGACGACGCCGTCGGCCACGGCGCCGATGCCGAAGCCAAGATTCATGAAGGTAAACATCGTGCCGAAGATCTTGCCGAGGTGCCGCCGGCCGTAGAGGTCGGCCGCGATCGTCGCCGTCAGCGGCGTGGTCGCCGTCCAGGAGATGCCGAGCACCGCCGCGTAGACGAAGAGGAGCCCGTCGGTCGGCAGCAGCAGCAGCGCGAAGGCGGCCCCCCGCAGGAGGTAGGTCAACGCCAGCACGCCGGGGCGGCGCCAGCGGTCGGCGGCGACCCCGAGCCCGATGCTGCCGACGATGCTCAGCACCGCCGTCACCGCGATCGCGTTCGCGGCGTGGGTGGTCGCCATCCCCATGTCGTCGGCGTAGGCCAGGAAGTGGGTGTTCGGGAAGGCCATCGTGAAACCGCAGGCGAGGAAGCCGAGCGCCAGTAGCCAGAACTCCGGCGTCCGCAGCGCCGCCGACAAGGGCATCCCGGCCTCCTCGCCGCCGGCGGTCTCGGCGCGGCTGGCCGGGGGTTCCCGGAGGGCCAGCAGACCGAGCGGGACCATCACCACCAGCAGCAAGCCGGCTAGCAGGCGGTAGGTCATCTGCCAGTCGGTCAGGGTCAGCGTCCAAGCGGCGACCGGGACGATCAGGAGCTGGCCGAAGGCGGAGCCGGAGGTGGCGACCGCCATCGCCGCCCCCCGGCGCTCCCGGAACCAGCCGCCGACCAAGGTCGTCGCGATCACCGGACTCGTCGCCGAGAGGCCGATCGCCGCGACCACGCCGTAGAGCGCGTAGACCTGCCAGAGCTCGTTCGCCAGGGAGAGGGGGATCAGCGATCCGCCCAAGACCAGGGTGCCGGCGACGAGGACCCGCTTCGCCCCCAGCCGGTCGATCGCGGCGCCGACGAACGGCTGGCAGACGGAGAGGGTCACCATCCCGAGCATCACCGCCCCGGTCAACGAGGCGCGGCCCCAGCCGAACTGGTCGCTGACCGGCTTCAGGACCACGCCGAACAAGAACCGGGCGCCGGAGGTCGCCATCAGGATCGTCGCCACCGCCAGCACGACGACCCAACCGGGGGTGAGCGTGGGCCGGGGCCGGGGGGCGCCGGTCAGCTCCCGCGCCACGGCGTCCCGCCGCACCAATCCCGCCGGTTCCTCCGTCCGCGTCGCCACCACCGCCTCCGCCCACTCGCCTCGCCCTCGCTCCGCTCGTGGGATGGTGGCCCCAATCGCCCGGTTCGTCAACGTGGAGCACCCGCTCGGTTGGGGTGCCGGCCGGGGCGCGACCGCCGCCTCACCCCGGCGCCTTTGTGCCACCGCCCTGACCGGATCCGGCGAGGCGCCCGCGCGCGTAGCGGTCGAGGCGCGCCAGCTCGTCCTTGTAGATGGGCTTCAGGAGCCACGCCGCCAGGACCCGCTCGAGCGCCCCACGGGGACCGGACGCGGCCGGGACCGCCGACTCGATTGAGACCCGGCAGTGCTCGCCCTCCGGCCGTACCTCGAAGGCGGTAACCAACCCCGAGTCGGGGTAGGTCTCGGTCAATCGGCGCCCCGCCGTCGGCTCGTCGACTCGGGCTCGGAGCGACGTTTGCCGCCCTCCAACCTTGAGTCGGAACCGGACGACCGTCCCCGCGCCGACGCCCCCTGCCTCGACGGCGAAGTCGGAGAAGGCCGGCGGCAGGAATCGATGGTGGTGCGTCTGAAGGTCGGCCAAGCAGTCATAGACGAGCGGCGCCGGAGCCGCGATCCTCCGCTCGACCGCGACCCGGATCTGACCACGTTCGCCCACGGTGCCCCTCCTTCCGGGAAAGACCCCGCCCGGCAGGCCGGCAGCTCGGCGGTTCGCCGGCCCCGGCCCGGCGGCTGCGGGGATGCCCGCTCCCGCGGCCGCGGCGGCCGACCGGCTAGCGGCGGGAGAACTGCTTCTCGAGCTCGTCCCGCGTCAGGGAGAGCATCGTCGGCCGGCCGTGGCCGCAGGCGCGGGGCTGGGAGGAGCGCTCGAGGTCGGCGACGAGCTCCCGCATGTCCGGCAGGGATAGCGGCTGCCCGGCCCGGATCGAGGTGTGGCAGGCGGTGCT
>JBBSNJ010000502.1:0-3410 GCA_038232775.1 Thermomicrobiales bacterium | reverse complement strand
GCCGTTGACCCGGAGGCCGAGAATCTCGCCAGTGGCCGGGTCGGCGGTGGCTTGGAGGTAGCAGTCCCCGCCGTCGAGGACGGCGACCGGCTCGGTTTGCCAATTGGCGCCGCCGTCGTTGCAGAAGAGGTTGACGAAGACCCGGCGTTGACCCCCCTCGACCAGGCCGAGGTACTGACGCCGGTAGTCGGGCAGGCGTCGCCAGAGGTCGGGATCGACCCGACCGCCGAGGGCGGGGAACGCCCCCCGGCCGGCGTCGCGGACGGCGGCGGTCAGGGCCGATTCGACCGCCGCGACGTCGGCCTCGGTGGGGGTCCAGTAGCCCGCCGCGGATTCCCCGAAGAACGCGAGAGCGAACGCGTCGGCGCGCACTTCGGGGAAGATGATGCCCTCGAAGCCGGCGCCGCCTACGACCCGTGGGATCGGCGACCGGTCGCGCGCCGGCGGGGTGGCGGCGATGGCCGTCTCGACGGCCCCAGCGATCAGCCACCGATCGCCGCGCTCGACGAAGGAGAGGAGGAGCCGCGTGTCGCTTTCCGGGACCCGGAAGATGGCGACCGCCCCCCCGTCAGCGAGCGCCCGGACTTCGGTCGGGACGGGGACCGACGTGCCCGCCCCGACCCCCGGCGTCGGCGCCCAATCGGGGGAAGCGTAGACGTCGTAGATGCCGAGGAGATAGAGCTGGGCCGGCGGGACGTCGTCGGCGAAGAGGGAGAGGACGCGGGCGCGGTCGCCGGCGCGCAGGCAGGCGACCACTTCGCGGAGGGTGGCGTCGATGGCGGAAACGGTCGCCGCGTCCGCTGGGGGGCCGGCGGGGAGCGCGGCGGCGGGGAGCGGGGTCGCGGCGATCTGCTCGCGGAGGGCGGTGTCGTCCCTTGGCTCCGGGGTGGCGTCCAGGGAGCGGGCCGGCCGCGGCGTCACCCGGCACTCATCCGGCGCGGGGCCGTCGCCGCCGGGGGAGGGGGTGGCCGGTCCCGCCGCGAACGCGGGCGACGGGAGGTGGCTGATCGTCAGCAGGAGGAGGAGGAGGACGAGCTGGGAGATGGTGCCCATCGGGGTTCGCTCCCTTCGTTGGAGGCCGGTGACTTTCTGACGACCGGGCACGACGAAAGGTTCCCGCTCTCGCGCCGGGGCGGTGGGAGCCATCTCGGCCTCGCCGGGGAGAGACGCCGGGGGCTACAGCGTCGTGCAGACGCGTTGTCTCCCCGCTTGCTCGAGGACCGGTGACGTCGGTTGTCGGCCTCCGGCCGACGGGCGCGGCAAGCAGCGCCCCTACCCGGATCGGCACCGACAACGCTTCTGATCGCCGCTCTAAGCGAGGACGGCGGTCATCCCTTCGAGCAATTCGTCGACCTGCGCTTCCTCCCAGACGAGGGGGGGGAGGAGGCGGAGGGTGACGGGGCCGGCGGGGAGGGCGAGGATCCCCCGCTCCTGGAGGGCGCGGAGGGTGGGCGTCACCCGTTCCTTGAGCTCGACGCCGATCATGAAGCCGCGGCCGCGCACCTCGCGCACCTTGCGGCTGTCGAGGGCGGCGATGCGCTCGACGATGCTGGCGCCGAGCGTCGCCGAGCGGTCGTAGAGACCGCGCTCGCGGAGGATGGCGAGGGTGGCGAGGGCGGCGCGGCAGGCGAGCGGGTTGCCGCCGAAGGTGGTGCCGTGGGCGCCGGCGGGGACGGCGGCCGAGACGGCGTCGGTGGCGAGGGTGAGGCCGATCGGGAAGCCGTTGGCGAGGCCCTTGGCGGTGGCGAGCAGGTCGGGCTCGACGCCGCTCTGGGAGACGGCGAAGGGGGCGCCGACGCGGAGGCCGGTCTGGACCTCGTCCGCGATCAGGAGGGCGCCGCGGTCGGTGGCGAGCTGGCGCAGGGCGCGGAGGAAATCGTCGGTCGCGGGGTAGACGCCGGCTTCGCCCTGGATCGGCTCGACGATGACGGCCGCCGTCTCGCCGTCGATGGCGGCGTCGGCGGCGTCGACGTTGTTGAACGGGACGTGGCGGACGGGGCTGAGCGGCTCGAACGGGGCGCGGTACTTGGGGTCGGCGGTGGCGGCCAGGGCGCCGAGGGTGCGGCCGTGGTAGGCGCGCTTGGCGGCGACGACGTTGGGCCGGCCGGTGGCGGCGCGGGCGAACTTCAAGGCGGCCTCGACCGCCTCGGCGCCGGAGTTGGAGAGGAAGGCGCGGTCGAGACCGGGCGGGGCGATGGCGGCGATCGCCTGGAGGAGGCGGGCGCGGACGTCGCTGAGGAAGCTCTGGTGGCCGGTGGTCAGGGTCCGGAGCTGGTCGGCCAGGGCGGCGGCGTACTCGGGGTCGGCGTGGCCGAGGATGGCGACGCCGTAGTTGCTCATGGCGTCGAGATAGCGCTTCCCGTCGCTGTCGAAGAGGTAGGACCCCTCGCCGCGGACGAGGGCGATCCCCCGCTTGGCGTAGAGGGCGAGCTGGTGATCCTGCTCGATCTCCTGGATGGCGGCGAGGTCGAGATCGAGATCGATGGTGGCTGTGGACATCGCGCTTTCCCCTCCGGCGTGGGTTGCTGGGCTGCTAGACCGCGGCGGTGGCGCCGGCCGGGCGGACGACCGTCCCCTCGCCGGCGAGGGCGCGGCTGATCGGGCGGTCGGCGCGGCCGTCGCCGAAGAGGACGCGGCCGACGCCGCGGTCGATGGCGCCGAGGGCGGCCTCGACCTGGACGACCATCCGGCCGCCGGCGGCGGCGAGGGCGGCGGCGGGGTCGGCGGCGTCGATCTCCCGGATCAAGGTCGTCTCGTCCGCTTTGTCGGCGAGGAGGCCGGGGGTGTCGGAGAAGAAGAGGAGACCGTCGGCGCCGAGCGCGACGGCCAGCTCGAGGGCGAGCTTGTCGCCGTCGACGTTGATCGGGGTGCCGTCCTCGCCGAGGGCGGGCGGGGTCAGCACGGGGAGGTAGCCGGCGTCGAGGAGGAGGGCGACGAGGCGGGGATCGACCCCTTCGAGGGTGCCGGCGTGGTCGTCGCGCAGGATCTTGGCTTTGCCCGCCTCGCTGCCGCGGAGGACCGGTTTGCGCCGCCCCCAGGCGAGCCGCCCGTCGATGGCGCTGAGCCCGACGGCGTTGACTCCCGCCGCCTGGAGGGTGGCGACCAGGCGTTTGTTGACCTTGCCGCAGTAGGCCATCAGCATGGCGTCCATCGTCGCCGCGTCGGTGTAGCGGCTGACGCGGCCGGACGAGGAGGTGATCATCCGCGGCGGCATCCCCAGGTCGCGGCTGAGCCGGGAGAACTCGGCGTTGCCGCCGTGGACGACGACGGCGGGCTCGGCCAGCGCGGCCAGGTCGGCCAGGTCGGCCGCGAAGTTGGCGTAGCCCCCCTCGCCGATGGCGGCGCCGCCGCCGATCTTGATCACGAGCACGGAGCGCTCCTTGGCTGGTCGGGAGTGGATAGTTGCCGGT
>JBBSNJ010000501.1:0-3425 GCA_038232775.1 Thermomicrobiales bacterium | reverse complement strand
GAGCGCTCGGATCGCGGCGCCGCCGCTTCCCCGTGGTCGCGCGCCTGGAGCGCCCACCCGATGAGCCGAGCCAGGACAGCACGATAGGTCTGGACCGTGCAGCCGCTGATCGTGGCGTCGGGCGGGTAGCCGAGCTGATAGGCCATCATCTCCAGGTGCACGGCGGCCAATTGGCGATACCACGCATCCTGTCCGGGGTCGCCGCTCGCCCTGTCCGGCCGCCCGGACCGCAGGACACGCAACTCGGGTTCGTGGCGCTCGGCGAGCGACGAGGCCCACCAGTCGATGTCGGCGCGCTCCCGCCAACTCGTCGGCACCCGCTTGGTCACGATCCAGGCGGCGAACGAGCCATTGCCGTCGTCGACCAAGCGCATGAATCCGGTTTCGGCGTGCGCCAGGACCAGCGCGGCCTCGGCCAGCCGGCCGCACTCCGCAACAAAGCGCTCCCCCCAGGCGTCCAATCCGTCGCTCGGCGGCGCCGGCGCGGATTCTGCGCCGTCTTCGGTGGCTTCGAGGCAGAGTTGGAGCGCCTTGTTCCCACCCAGGTCGGCGAGGCGACGGCCGGTGACGAGGTCGGGCGGCGGCTCGACGACGGGCGAGAGCGGCAGCCGGTCCTGGGTGCGGAAGAGCGCGAGGATGGCCGCCGCGCGGTCGGCAGGAACGTCGGCCCGGAGGCGGCGCTGCTGCTGGTCGATCGCCTGGCGGAGTCGATCGTGGGCGTTCATGCACCGCCAATCGTGGGGCAACGCGCGCTCGTCGTCGAGGAGACCGAGCTGGGGAGCCGGCAGCCCCGTCCCACCCTCGTGCAGCGGGCAGTTTGCCCCATGACGCCGCGCGGCACGAAGCGACGCTGCTGACTGGTCGTGATGAGAGAGAGCCCAACCCCGACTCTGCCAGCGATGGACGCACCCTGAGACAATGCCGGCCGACGGGTGGGGGACGTGGCGTCACCCCGCTTCGGCCAGCGGCGCCACCCGCGTCTCCCGCACCAGGAGGGCGATGGTCAGCGCGGCCAGGAAGCCAACCCCGGCCAGGGTGTAGGCGCCGCCGACGAGGCCGAGGGCGCTATCGCGGCGCTCCGCCAGCCGTTGCCCGTAAGCCCGGTAGTCGGCGGTTTGTTCGTCGTCCGCAACGCCTCGGCCGACGCCTCCTCCTTCGATGGATGCACGCCGTTCCTGGGGTGCCGGAGGACACCAGGGTCGTCACGCAGAGCTTGGCCACGACCATCGCTGTCCATTCTCCGCCAACGGTGCGTGGCCAGAAGTCTCGGACGATCTTGGCGCACGCGCCCCCAACGTGGGTCGCCACCGGGTGACGACTCGGCCCCAGCAAAACCCTGGGACCCGGATCCCCCATTGGCGACGACGTCCCATCTGCTCGAGGTCCTGGCTCACCACGGGCTTACGCTCCGACGGGACGATCCCCGACCGGGGCGGAGGGCGGCCCAGCCAGTCAACTCCGTGCTCTGACGGCGACGCTGCCCGGGACCCACCCCCCAGCTCGCTCGCGCTCGACCAGCACCCGGCGCAGGATCTTGCCCGAGGCCGACTTGGGGATGGAGTCGATGAACTCCAGCGAACGCACCCGCTTGTAGGGCGCCACCCGCGCGGCGACGTAGGCGATCAGGTCCTCGGAGGTCGCCGCCGCCTTCAAGACGACGAACGCCTTGGGCACCTCCCCGGCCTCTTCGTCCGGGCACGGGATCACCGCGGCGTCGGCCACCGCCGGGTGCGCGAGCAGGATCCCCTCCAGTTCGGCCGGCGCGACCTGGAAGCCCTTGACCTTGATCAGCTCCTTGAGGCGGTCGACGATGTAGAAGGAGCCCTCCCCGTCGGCGTAGCCGATGTCGCCTGTCCGCAGCCAGCCGTCGGCGTCGATCATCGCCACGGTCGCCTCCGGTCGGTTCAGGTACCCCCGCATCACCTGCGGGCCACGGACCCAGATCTCTCCCTGCTCGCCGACGCCAAGCTCGGCGCCGGTCGCGGGGTCGACGATCTTCCCCTCGGTGGATGGGAGGAGCGGCCCGACCGACGCGGGATTGGCGCGATCGGGAGTGGGCGGCGCGATGTGCGTGACCGGGCTCGCCTCGGTCAGCCCGTAGCCCTGCTTGACGGAGCAGCCCAGCCGCTCCGCACAGGCGGCGGCGACGTCGCCGTTGAGCGGGGCCGCGCCGCAGGTAATGATCCCGAGGCGCGAGAGATCGTACCGCTCCACCACCGGTTGCTTGGCCAGCGCGAGCACGAGCGGCGGGGCGAGGTACGGGTAGGTGACGGCGTACGTTTGCATGGCCTGAACGCACGGTTCGAGCTCGAACCGCGGCAGCGTGACGACCGTCGCCCCAACGGACAGCGCGTAGTTCAAGAGGACGGTCATGCCGTAGACGTGGAAGAAGGGGAGGACGCCGATCAACGTGTCGGCGTCCGTCAGCGGTTCGGCAACCGCGAGTTGGGCGGCGTTTGCAACCAGATTGGCGTGCGTGAGCTCGACCCCCTTCGGCAAACCGGTCGTCCCGCTCGAATACGGCAAGACCGCCAGGTCGCGGCCCGGCTCGATGTCGCTCGTCGGCGCCACGCCGCGATGCTCGAGCAGAGAGGCCAAGGGGGCGGCGCCCGCCGCCTCCCCGATCACGAAGACCTCCCGCACGTGCGACCGGCCAACCGCCTCGAGTGCCCGATCGAGGCAGCCAGGGACCGTCAGCAGGGAGGTCGCGTTCGCATCGTTCAGCTGGAGCGCCAGTTCCTCGGCGGTCGCGACAGGGTTCGCCGGCGTGACGACGCCGCCGAGCGAGAGGACGGCGTAGAGGGCGATCGCGAACTCCGGACAGTTCGGGGCGGAGATGGCGAACACGTGCCCCCTCCGGAAGCCGCGCGTTGCCAGACCGGCAGCCATCCGCCCGACCGCAACGCCGAGGTGGGCGTAGCTCAGTCCTTGGCCGGTGCCGCCGTCAACCAGGGCCAGCTTGTCGCCCAAGCGCGCGGCATGGCGGAGCACGTACGACGTCACCGACTCGTCGGGAATCTCCAGGTCCTGGTACGGGCTTCGGAAGATCATCGCCCCGCCTCCTGACTGGGTCAGCGGCGACCACGGACAGTCGGCGCCAACTCATCCTGCGGCCCGTCGGCCACGGCCACATCGTCCGGTTGGCGGATTTACCCGGGAGGTGATCGGCCATTCGCCTACGTACCCGGCGTAGGCGCGCAGGTCGAGTCAGACCAATCCACGCTGGACGGCGATCGCGGCCGCCGCCGCGCGGGAGTCGACCCGGAGCTTGGCGAGGATGTTGGTGACGTGGGTCTGGGCGGTGCGGACTGAGATGAAAAGATCGGCGGCGATCGCCGGATTGGAGCGGCCAGCGACGATCAAGCGCAGCACCTCGACCTCGCGCCGGGTCAAGAGCTGGCGATCGGCGGGCGTCGCCGGAGCGG
>JBBSNJ010000500.1:0-3428 GCA_038232775.1 Thermomicrobiales bacterium | reverse complement strand
CGTACGCCCGCTGAGTGCGTACGAGCGGCTGGTCACCGAGGAGCCCGAGCTGGCGGGCCGATTTCTCGACCTCGACGACTACGAGGCCGCCTGGCCCGGCGGCGAGACCCGGGGCCGCTTCTACGACCGCGTCTGGATTGCGTTCGACACCATCCTCCGCGACTACGGCTCGCACCGGGTCGTGGTGGTCGCCCACGGAGGCGTTTTCGGGGCCTTCCTCGCGCTGCTCCAGGACCGCTCACCGAACGATCTCTCGGTCTACGACCTGCACAATTGCAGTCTGACCCACCTCCACGTAGCGCCGGACCACACCGTCATGCACTGTCGGAACGAGACCGGACACCTCGACCCGCTCGACGTCGACGGCAGCGGTCCCACCGAGGAGGAGGACGGCGCGTGCGCTTGACCGTTCTCGGCGGCAGCGCCGCCGGGCCAAACCCCGGCGCCGGGTGCTCCGGCTACCTGGTCGACACCGGGACCGTCCAACTGGTGCTCGATCTCGGCCCCGGCACCCTGCCGGAGCTCCGCCGCCACGCCGACTACCGACGCCTCGGTGCCGTGGTCGTCTCCCACCTCCATCTCGACCACGTCCTCGATCTGCTGGCCCTCCGCTTCGCGCTCGCCTACAATCCCGTCCCCGCGCCGTCCCCGCTCCCCCTCTGGCTGCCGCCGGGTGGGATCGAATTCCTGGCCGGCCTCGCTGCCGCCTTCGCCGAACCGGCCGCGGCGGAGAACTTCTTCAGCGAACTGTTCGCCATCGCTGAGTACGATCCGTCCCAGCCGCTGGCGCTCGGCGGGGGCACGACCGTGACCTTCTCTCGGACCACTCACCCGGTTCCCTGTTGGGCGATGCGCCTCACCACCGGCCGTGCCGACGACGACCTCGTCTACACCGCCGACACCGGACCCAATCCGAACCTCGTCCCCTTCGCCGCCGGTGCCCACGTGGCGATCATTGAAGCGACTGACCGCACGGCCCCCGGCGACCCCGACGCGGCGCGGGTCCACCTGACCCCCGAAGAGGCTGGGAATCTCGCCCGCGAGGCCGGAGTCAGGACGCTGGTCGTGACCCACCTCTGGGAGGAGCACGGCCTCACTTGGGCCGGAGAGCGAGCACGCTCCGCCTTCGGGGGACGAACGGAGGTGGCCAGACCAGGCCTCACGCTGGAGTGGTAGACCGCCGGGCTGGGTTGATCAGCAACGACGGTCGGTAGCACAAAGGGGCGGCGGCGGCCGGAGCGGCGGCCCCCCTCCATTGCCCGGCGGCGGTCCCGTTGTTACACTCCCGCCCACCCGCCGTCGGCGCCGCCGAAGGCTCGGCGGGTGCCGCCGCCGCCCCCCTCACCCCTCCCGACGCCGAACCGGCGGCAACCGCGTCTCGGGGGAGTGGTATGGCCGATCCGACACCAGCGAGCGGTTCGACGCTCATCCTCTCCTCCAACATCTCGCCCTTGCTCTCGTCCGCGGAACTCTGTCGCATCGCCGGTGCGGCGGGCTACCGCGGCCTAGACTTGCATCCCTCCCGCTGGCCGAGGGCGATCGTGGGCAGCCGCCTCCCGACGACCGCCACCATCGCTCCTCGCCGGTCGAGGGTCGCCGCCTTGTGGCTCCCGGTGTCTGCCCGAAGCATCACGGCCGGCGCTCCCGGTCTGACCCCGGAGCGGATCGACGCGATCCCCGCCATCCGCCCCGAGCGGCTGGTGCTGGAGATCCCGCCGGCCGTCCTCGGGGACCATCCTCGCGCCGGCATCGCGGGGCTCGTCGAATCGGTGCGGCGGGACCTCGCCTCTCCCCTGCCGATCACGGTCGCGCTCGGTGTTCGTGCCCTCGTCGGCGGCCGCTCGCACCTGGCCGAGCTCAGCCTCCTCCGTCGCCTGGCCGGAGAGTGGGACTTCGATCTCGCGCTCGACCTGACCGGCAAGCTCGATCCGCGGTGGGAGGCAGAGGCGGCGATCGTTCGGCTCGGCTCCCGGCTCCGCCTGGTCCACCTCGGTGGATCAGCAGTCGTCGGGCGCTGGTCGCCCGAGTCCCGCCTGCTCGACCGGGCGTTGAACGCGGTCCTCCAACGCCCCGAGCCCGTCGTCGTCTCGCTCCAGCCGCCCCTCCGCGCCTGGCGGCAGGCATCCCCGGCCGCGGTCGAGAGGGCTGCTTGGGTCGCGCGTATCAGCGTCGGTCGCCGGATCGAGAAGTATCGGGAGCAATGGGCCATCAGCGCTTGGGCGGACAGGACGGACCGCCCCGTCTGGCACCCCGAACGCCCCTGATTTCGCCCAACCCAAGCGGCCGCTCTTGTTCACTCGCTCCTACGAAATCTGTTTGAACATTCCCGCTCTCGGCGGATGGACGGACTCCTCGCTCCCGCGCACGGGACCGAAGCAGGGGGCCGGGTTTGATGGCCGCCCGCCCGCAAACCCACACGTTCACTCAAAGCTCAAACAACCCAATGGAGTGAAAAAAGAGGTGCAAGGCGTCTCCCTCTCCCGCGCACCGGGAGAGGGGCTCCGAGGGGGGTGAGGGCCGCCGGACCTCTCCCAAGCTCACCCTAACGGCGGCGTGAACTCCGTCGCTCTCTCCCACCAGCCGCGCTAACGGTAGGGGCGCCGGCATTCGTTCGCGGACTAGGCGCAGTCCCGCGACGAGTTCGCCTACCGCTTCGTGTACTGAGGCGCCTTCCGGGCCCGCTTCAAGCCGACCTTCTTGCGCTCCTTCGCCCGCGGATCTCGGGTCAAGAGCTTCGCGCGCTTCAGTGTCGGTCGCAGCTCCTCGTCGAAGCGGACCAATGCGCGCGCGATCCCGTGCCGGATCGCCCCCGCCTGCCCGCTCGTCCCACCGCCCGAGACGAGCACGCTGATGTCGAACCGGTCGAGCATGTTTGTCAAGCGCAGCGGCTGGGTCATGTCCGTCTGATAGATGGATCGACCGCCGAAGTACTCGGGGGCCGGTTTCCCGTTGACCACCATCTGACCGTTCCCTGGAAAGATTCTGACGCGGGCGACCGCGGTCTTCCGCCGCCCGGTCCCGTAATGGTAGGCCTGCTGGCTCATCCTCGCTCCTGCTCCCCGGGCGCTGCCCCGCCCGGCGGGGACGGCTCCTTCTCTACGTTCGGCTACCCAGCGTGGCGGTTCGCCCCCGAACCAGCGACGTCGAGCGCGGTCGGCTGCTGGCTGGCGTGGGGATGCGTCGGTCCGGCGTAGATCTTCAGCTTTCGGAGCTGCTGCTCGCCGAGCACATTGCGCGGCAGCATGCCGCGGACGGCTGACTCGAGGAGCCGGGTTGGGAACCGCTGGCGGACCTCACGCACCGACCGCCGCTTCAGCCCCCCTGGGTACTGCGAGTGCCGGTAGTAGAACTTCTGGGTCTCCTTCTTGCCGGTGACCACCACCTTCTCGGCGTTGACCACGATCACGAAGTCGCCCATGTCCATGTGG
>JBBSNJ010000499.1:0-3434 GCA_038232775.1 Thermomicrobiales bacterium | reverse complement strand
TATTGGGACAATCGCTGTTGCTCCGGCACACGTTCCGACGGCGCGGGCACTCGACGCGATTCGCCCTCACGCACCGCTTGTCGCCGTTCTGGATTGTGGCGCAGAAGCAGCCGCCGTTGCCGCCGCAACTGAGCGGCTCATCGCCGTCGCGATTGCAGATCGCGGCACGGTTGCCACAGATGATGTCGTCGCCCTGGGCAGTATAGTCTTGGGCCGACGACCCGGCGGCGCGGCCGAGGACGGTCGCCACCAAGCCGCCCCCGGCGGCCATCAACGCCCGGCGGCGCGACGTCACCGCCAGCTTTTTCGCGATCGCGTCGAAACGCTCCCCGTCCATGACCACCCTCCTCCGCTCGAACTGTCCTCTCCGCGAATCAGGGCCTAGGATACCGGGATGAGGGTTTTTGTCAAGGTTGACCGGGGACCGTCAACAGGGGACCGCTTGCTGCAGCGGTTCGTGGTCGTCGTCGCTGTCCTGTCCAATTGGCTCAGGATTCGGCGGCATTGGGAAGATGCGCCAGCTCGCCAACCAAACAGCCGCGGGAGGAGATAGGCTTGATTCAGGGATACTCGGGTCTAGGGTCGGAATGAACGTCTACCGGCGGTCTGTCGAAGCTTCGCGCTGATCACGCTCCCGCGCGAGGTCGCGGCGGCAGCGGTTGTCCTGAGGGCGATCGAGGCAGGGGCGCGGAGTCGGCGGCGGAGGTTGTGGCGGCTATTGAGTCCCTTCCGACAGCTCGACCACGGCGAAGCGGCGGAGGACAACCTGGACCCCCTCGCTCCAGAAGCCGGCCTGCTCGGCGGCACCGGGAGTCCCGCGGGTGGCCACGGTCGTCAAGACTTCGTCACCGTCGATCAGCAGGCGAAGTTCGTCGCCGCGGACCTCCAACCGGAAGGAGCGCCAGCCCGATTCCAGATCGACCCGGTCCGAGACCAGGACGGGATCGGCGTAGTAGCCATTGTCGACGTCGGTGACGTCGGTGATGCGGGCGAGCGGCCCCGGCCCCTGTTGGGCGCAAGGATAGAACATCCCTCCGCCCCAGACCGTTTGGCTCGGGCTGCCGACGACGATGCCGAAGCTCTGGGCGCAGACGTCGGGCACCAGCTCGCGGACGCGGAACTCCGCTTCCACGGCGTAGTCGTCCGCCGGCGGTGCCTCGGGCGCGACGACCCAGCGCTCGGCCGTCCGCGGGCCGGCGCTGACCAGCTGGTCGCCCTCGACGACCCAGGAGCCGGTGGCCAGGCGGCCGAGGGCGGCGGGACCGACTGCCTCGAACAGGGTCTCCGGCGCCGGCGGTGCGGTCGGGGCGGCGGTCGCGGTCGCGGTCGGCGGCGCGTTGGTGGCGGTCCGCCCGATCGGGATTCTGGTCGAGGTCGGGGCCGCGGCCACCGCCGGCGGCGCGTCGGCGGTGGGTGGGACAGCGGCCCGCTGCGAGTCGCTCACGGTGTTGATCGGGCGATCGGGAGATGCGGCGGCCGAGACGCTGACTCGGCCCGCCTCGGCGGGCGTTCCTGGCGTCGCGCGGCGATCGCCGCCGACGCGGATGGTGCGTGGCGTCGGGGTCGGCCCCTGGTCGACACCGCCGACGGCGGCGAGACGGGTCGCATCGGCCTCCGTCCCGGTGGAGTTGCCACCGGTCCACGGCAGCAGGACCAGGAGGGCGAGGAGGAGGGCGACGCCCAAGGCGACGAGGAAGGCGAGGACCGTCGGTTGCCGCGCCACCGCCGCGATTTGGGCGGCAGTGCGTCGGGACTCGGGCGCCGGGGGGCGGGCGCTCATCGGGCGTTGCTCCGTGGCTCGACCGGGTGCCCGACGGGGCGGCGGGTCCGACGCGGATGGGGCGTTCTGTGGCCGTGGCGGGGCGGAACGGACCCGGCGGGGCGGCGACGGCCGCTGGTGCGTCCCGATCGGTGCCCGCGCCGGGACCATGATACCTTAGGCGCGCCCGTGGCCACGGCCGAGGCGGCGCGGCGACGGCTGGCCGCCTCGGGCTGCCGGCGACGCCGCCGCGGGGGGGCGCGGTTCTCGCTCCTTCCCGTCCCGCCAAGCCTTTCAGGATGGGGAGGCAATGCCGTCACCTGAGGCCGCGTCCAGGGCGGGGCCAAGAGGGAACCGCGGCCACACCACTGCCGCCGAGGAAATGAATGGAGTCGAACCCGGAGCGAGTCGAAGAACCGGCCGCGCCGGACCAGTCGGGAGCGGCGCCGGCGCCGGTGCCGCCGAAGGCGATGACGATCGCCGGCTCCGATTCGGGCGGGGGAGCCGGGATCCAGGCCGACCTGAAGACGTTCGCGGCGCTCGGCGTCTACGGGACGTCCGTCCTGACCGCGGTGACGGCCCAGAACACGCGCCAGGTGCTGGCGATCGCGGAGGTGCCTGAGGAGGTAGTCTCGCTCCAGATCGACGCGGTGATGGAGGATATCGGCGCCGGCGCGGCGAAAACGGGGATGCTCTCGAGCGGGCCGATCATCGAGGTGGTGGCCGACCGGGTCGAAGCTTGGGGGATCGAGCGGTTTGTGATCGACCCGGTGATGGTCGCCAAGAGCGGCGATCACCTCCTCCAGCCGACGGCGGTGGGGGCGCTCAAGCGACGGCTGCTGCCCTTGGCGCTGATCGTGACGCCCAACCTGCCGGAGGCGGTGGTGCTGTCGGGCCGGGAGATCGCCGGCGAGTCGGACGTGCGGGAGGCGGCGAGGGCGATCGCCGCTCTCGGGCCGCGCTACGTCTTGATCAAGGGAGGGCACCGGGCGGGGGCGCCGCTCGATGTGCTGTTCGACGGCGCCGAGTTCGTCGAACTTCCGGGAGAACGGATCGAGACCGCGAACACCCACGGCACCGGTGACACCCTCTCGGCCGCGATCGCCGCCTACTTGGTCCTTGGTCTCGGGGTAGAGGCGGCGGTGCGGGCGGCGAAAACGTTCCTGACCGAGGCGCTGCGGAGCAGCTATCGGATCGGTGAGGGGCACTCGCCGGTCAATCATTTCCATGGGGTGCGGTTACCGGGCCTCTCGGGCGGAAGCTAGCCGTTCTCGGAAGGAGCGCGGCGCGGACGAGCGGAGAGCGAAGGCAAGCGTTCGCTGCCGCCTCGATCAGCGGACTCGATCAGCGGACTGGATAGAAGGATTTCGGTCTGCCTCCGGTCTCGCCCGTGCGTCTCAATTCGGGGTTCGATCTTGGCCGCGAGCACCGACGACCGGCTGTCGGCGTCGGTGCCGCTGGCGCTGTACCGTCCTGGTTTCGAGGCGCACGAAGGCTCCCGTTCGAAGAGGTCGATGCCTCGCCCGCCGCCGCCCGTGGTGCCGCCTCGGGCGAGGCTTCTCGGGATTGGAGGGCGGACGGTGGGAGAAGGACGCGGAGGAATCCCGGCCGTGCTCGTGGCGGTCGATCTGATTCGGGGGAGTCTTCCGGAACCGGGCGTGATCGAGGGCATCGT
>JBBSNJ010000498.1:0-3447 GCA_038232775.1 Thermomicrobiales bacterium | reverse complement strand
GGCCGTCTGCCGTCCGGCGTCCGGCGTCTGGCGTCTGGCGTCTGGCGTCTGGCGTCTGGCGTCTGGCGTCTGGCGTCTGGCGTCTGGCGTCTGGCGTCTGGCGTCTGGGTACAAGGGTGGCACAGCGAGGCGTTCAAGCCCAAGGAGGGACGGTTGACCGAGCGGGATGACGGGGCCGCGGCCGGGGCGACGGAAGCGGGCGAGGCGCCGGTGATGCTGCCAGCGCCGCCGGCCGAGGCGGAGGCGCTGGCCGGCGCCCGGCTCGCCTTCGTCGGCGCCGGCGTGATGGCGGAGGCGATGATCGCCGGCTTGCTCGGCCGCGGCTTGATCGCGCCCGAGCGGATCATCGCCAGCCACCCGCGACCGGATCGGCGGGCGAAGCTGGTCGAGCGCTTCGGCATCGAAGCAATCGCCGAGAACCGCGAGGCGGCCGAAGGGGCCGACTTGGTGATGCTGACGGTCAAGCCGCAGGTTCTGGCCGCCGTCATGCTCCAGCTCCACGGCCGGCTCGACCGGCACCAGGTGGCCGTCTCGGTCATCGCCGGCGCCGGCGTCGCCGCCCTCAGCCGAGGATTGGGACACGACGCGATCGTCCGGGTGATGCCGAACACCCCGGCCCAGGTCGGGCAAGGGATGAGCGTCTGGACGGCGACGCCCGGCGTCGAGCCGGGACAGCGCGATCGCGTCCGCTCCGTGCTCGGCGCGCTCGGGGTCGAGCTCGAAGTCGACGAGGAAAAGTACGTCGACATGGCGACGGCCCTCTCCGGCACCGGCCCGACCTACGTCTTCCTGATGATGGAGGCCCTGATCGACGCCGGCGTCCACATGGGCTTCCCGCGCCGGATCGCTGAGGAGATCGTGCTCCAGACCGTCGCCGGCTCGGTCGCCTTCGCCCGTGGCTCCGGCAAGCACATGGCCGAGCTGCGGAACATGGTCACCTCCCCCGGCGGCACCTCGGCCGAGGCGATCTACCAGATGGAGAAGGGGGGCCTCCGGACCGTTTTCTCCCGCGCCGTCTACGCCGCCTACCAGCGGACCCAAAGCCTCGGCGCCGACGAAGCGGCGAAGGGGGAGTAGTCCCCGCCCAGGAGCGTCCAGGCGTTCGTTCCCCAGCACCGGCACGAGCCAGGCGACGCCGCGAAGGCGGCGGCCGGCTGGCCCGCACGCTGCCGGGTCGCCGCCGGGTCGCGGTACACCCTCCCGCCCCCGCCCCCGCCCCGACGGTTGCGTAGGGCGCTCCCCGCCGATTGCGTATTTCTACGTATCGGCAACGAGCGGTGCCGCCGGTACCCTCCAAGTCGACGCCTCCGACGAACGAAGCGGGGCGGTGCGCGGCACCGGGCGCCAAGTCGACTGGGAGCGAACGATGGACGGGACGCGGTTCGATCGCTTGACGCGGAAGCTGTCGGACACCGGCACGCGACGCGGGCTGCTGCGCGCCGCCCGCGGCGCGCTGGCGGTCGCGACCAGCGGCGGCGAGCTCACCGGGGCGGCCGGGCCGCGCTCGACGCGCCCCTGATCCCCGGCGGGGACGCGGTGCGGACGGAAGAGGCAGCCGAGCTGCGACACCTGCTGCTCCGGGTGGGCGCCGCCGCGGAAGAGGGGCGGGCACGTCTGCCGCTGCCGGAAGCTCGGCGGTTGGTGCCCGTTCAACGACCAGTGCTGCAGCGGGGAGTGCTCCAACGGCGACTGGACCACCGGTGAATGCATCCAGGCGTAGCTGACCGACAACGCCCAGGGGGGCGCGAACCCGCCGGCGGAGTGGCTTGGTATAGCTCGGAGTCCGGGTGAGGACGTCTCTCCGGGTAGCCGAAGCCCTGACCCGAAGTTCGTGGGCGATTGCAACCTACCGTAGCCGCGACCGCGTCCCTGCCCACCCCGCTGGAGCGGGGTCGCCGGGCGGCAGCGACCACGACGAGGCTTCGCGAACCTGCCTACGCCGCCCGATCCACCGCCGCGCCCTCATCCGAGGGCGCGGCCAGTACCGCGTGCCGTCCGAGCAGGTGCAGCGTCAGGGCGTCGGCGGTGGCCCCGACCCCGACCCGGTCGGCGACGGCCCGCCGCAGGGCGGCGACGTCGACCGCGTCGCCGCTCAGCTGATCGAGCAAGTCGTCCAGCAGCGAGACCCGGCAGAGACCGACGCCGGGGACGAACACGGTCTCCCCCTCGACCGTGATCGGCCGCACCCGGTCGGGCAGATCGCCGCCGCCGAGTACGTCGCCCAGGCGGTCGGTCGAGACCCAGCCGACCGACAGCACCTCGTCGGTCAGCAGGCCGAGCGGCGTCCGCCCGCTGTCCCGGCCCGCGACGATCTCCTCCAGGCGGGCGACGAGCGCCACCGCGTCCTCCCCGTCCACCGCCGGCACCGCCGATCCCGCCGCCTCACCGAGGGCCAGCACCGGCCGCGCCGTCCGCACCCGCTCCAAGGCCGCGAGCGCCTGGCGTCGATCCGTCCCCTCACCTCCCGCCGCCGGGGACGCCACCGGCACCACCGCGACCGCGTCCTGATCGCGGGTGAACAGCCACTCCGGCAGCGCGATCGCCCCCTCGACCACCAGCGGCTCGAGCGCCCGCCGCATCGTCCAGCCGTTGCTCCCCCCACCGCTCTTGCGCCGCAGAGCGGTCACACCGTCGCTCAAGAGCGCGGACCGGACGACGCCCTCGGCGCCAGCAACCGCCCGCAGCGGCGGCCGGAGGGCGCCGACGACGAAGCCGTCGAGGGCGAAGGCGAGCGGCTGGCCGTTGAGGTGAACCAGCGCCCGTCCGCTCGGGGCGCGAGGGGCGAGCAGGATGAGATGGATCGCGCAGCGAGCGACGCGGGCGCCGAACTGGCCCCAGCCGCCGAGGCTGCTCTGGCGTCCGGCCAATCGGACCGCCTCGGCGCCGACATGCCGAGCTGGAACCTCCAGCCGGCTGCAGACCGTCTCGATCGTCGACCGGTCGAGACCGGGCAGCTCCAGCGTCACCTCCGAGGCGTGGCGGAGCACGGAGAGGGCGAGCATCACGTTGTAGCGGGCCACCACATCCTCCCCCCGCGGTCGCGGGCCGACCCGGATCAGCAGCGCGTTCCGCTCGGCGTCGAGGTGGAGGAGCGATTCGACCTGGTCGCCGGTGAGACCGAGCGGCCCGGCGACCTCGGCCAGGAACGCCGACCGCCGCTCGGGCGCCACGAAACCGCCGCTCTCCGAGTTGGCGGAGCGGTAGACGTGGGCGCGAAGGTCGGTCGGGGTCAGCAGTTCCCAGCCCGCGAGGGCGAGCGCCGTCTCCTCGCCGACGATCTCGGCGATCGTCGGGGTGCGGTAGCGATAGCTGTCCGCCAAGCAGGCGAGCACGCAGCGCGCCAGCTTCGGGTCGCCGAAGAGCTCGATCACCACATCGGGCGACAGATCGCCCCGGCGGCGGCCGACCATTCCGTCGAGATAGCCGGTCGCCAGCTCGACCTTCGGC
>JBBSNJ010000497.1:0-3448 GCA_038232775.1 Thermomicrobiales bacterium | reverse complement strand
GGGTCGGGGGTGAGGGCCCCTCTCCGGCAACCACCACTGATCGCCCGGATTCCGCATCGTACGGCATCGGGGCAATCACCTATGTTTGCCGGAGCGCTGCCGTCACCCCCGGCCCCACTCCCGCAGCGGCGGGAACGGGGAGCCTTGGGCTGGCAGAGCGCCACGGTGCCACTGGATTCCGTATCAGCCCTGGCCCCGCTTCACCTTGACCCCCGAGAACTCGACCTCCACCGGCTCGGTGAAGCGCCGCCCGTTCGTCTCGTCGTGGCGCGAGAAGGTCGGCGGCTCGAGCCGCACCCGCAGCCGATATTCTCCGTCCACCGGCACCGTCCAGTTCCGCCCGTAGTGGTAGATCATCGGGTGCCAGAGCAGCGGCTGCTCGTGGGTCCCGACCTCCTTCCCTTGAGGGTCGATCAGGGTCGCCAGCACCCGCACCCCCGGCACGAAGCGCCCGTCCCCGGCGTCGCGGACGGCGACTTCGACGTGGAGGTTCGTGTCCCCCGGCTCCTGCCAGACGAGCGAGCCGTCCACCCACTCGTACATGCCCTCGGCTTCTTCGATGGCGTAGCCGACGAGGTAGTCGCCGGCGCGCTGCTCGCCGCCGTCGTCGGCGACCGTGCCGGTCATGTGCTCCAGCGCGTTGCCGTAGGCCGTCCCCTGCGCCCGCGCAAGGTCGAGCTGCTTCGCCGTCGCCTCCGACGTGTTCGGGTCCATCGGTGGTCCATCGCCGCGTGCCATGCTAGGTCCTCCTTCGAGATCATCGTGCCGTGCCTCGACCGACGGCCCCCGCTGCCCCGCCTCGCTCGACGACCGGCTCCGGGAGACCGACCCGGTCTCGCCCGAGGAGCGTCGCTGGCGCGGGGTCCGGGCCGTTCGCGGTCGACCCCCGACAACGCAAGCTCCGTGCGCGGCCAGGGACACGGCCGACCGCGGCGCCCTCCGGCTCGACCGGCGCCGCCGGCCGGTCCCGCTCCGTCGGCCCCGGCTCGGCCGGGCCGCCGCGCCGTCGGGGACGCCGCCCCGGCGGCGGGCGCCGGCTCAGGCGACGAGGCCGTCGGCGGCCGCCAGCAGCTCCGCCGTCGCGGCGTGGTCGCCGGGATAGGCCGAGGGGTGGGCCAGGCGGACGATCCCGGAGCGGTCGATCACGAAGGCACCGCCGAGCTGGCGGACGTTGCCGACCGGTCGGCCGCCGCCGGCCCCGCTCAGGATCGAGCGGAGGTAAGCGCGGCCCGTCTCCGGTCGGAAGAACTCCCGCGCTCCGGCTTCGACCAGGCCGTAGGCGCGGTAAGCGCGGCGCTCGGCGTCGCCGAGGACGGTGTAGGGGAGCTCGAGCTTGCGGACGAACTCGCCCGTCTCCTCCCGCATGCCCTGCCCGACCAGGGCGAGGGAGACGCCCGCCTCGACGAAACGGGGGTGGTCGCGGCGCAACTGCGCCGCCTGCTCGCGGCAGAGCGTTCAGCCAAAGTGGCGGACGAACACGAGGGCGAGCGCCCGCGGCGCCCCCTGCCACAGGTCCGAGAGGCGGACATCGGCGCCCTCCCCGTCCCGCAGCGTCACGTCCGGTGCCGCCGCACCCACCGTGGGCGCGGGCTGCGGTCCCGCCGTCGTCTCTCCGGGCACGGTCGTCGTCATGGTGGGGCTCCTCCGCTGCGGTGGCCGTGGTCCTGGCCGGGGCCGGGTCGGTTCGCGACGATGCCGGCACCGCGGAGCGCGGTCGGCGGTACCATCGCGCAAGGCGCGGACCTCGAGCGGGCGCGACCGACCACCGAGCAGCCAACCGAGCGGTCCGCGGAGGGCGCCCAGCGATGACCGGAGACGAGCGGCAGGCGGGCGGGCGATCCGCCCGGCGGTTCCAGGTCCAGCCGATCGGGACGGTCCATCGCCCCGGCGGCGGCCCGACGGCCCCCGGCGAGTGGTACGTGCCCGACGCCGAGACGACCCTCGAGATCCTGCCCCGCTGGGCGGCCGGGCTCGACGGGATCGGCGGGTACTCCCACCTCGGCGTCCTCTTCTGGCTCGACCGCGCCAGCCGCCGCCGCGCGCCCTGTCCGCCCCAGCCCGCCGCAGGCCGGACCGATCTCCCCCCGGTCGGCTTCTTTGCTCTGCGCACCCCCCGCCGCCCGAACCCGATCGGGATCGCCTGCCCCCGCCTGCTGCGGCGAGAGGGGAACCGTCTCCTCGTCTCCGGCATCGACGCCTGGGACGGCACCCCGATCCTCGACCTCAAGGGCTACTCGCCGCGGGATGAAGGGCGCCCCGAGGCGACGGTGCCGGCCTGGCTGACCGAGCTTTGGGCGGTCCACGATGCGGCTAGCCCCCACGGTCGATGACTGAATCGGTGTGCCGCGGCCACTTGAAACGGACTGCGGCTAAGGGACGGCGCGGACGGGTTAGGGCCACGCCATCGCCGCTACCTAGACCAGCTCCTGACGTCGACGTTACAGGCGTGGGTTCCTCAACGTCGACAAGGGGGCAGTGATAGTAGTCGGCCATCTGTTCGTTCTCGTGACCCCTTGACAAACGCCCCCCCCCTTACCATCGTTTCCAGCCGATCGAAACTGAGAGACGAACGGGTACGGTGCCAGTCGGCACCTGCTTGCCCTAGGAATGGGGAGGTCCGGCGTGCGGCGTTTCCTGTACGTTGCTCTCGTCCTCTCGTTTTGCTTCGCGTCCGGCCTCCAAGGAATTGCCGTCCAAGAGGCGGCGGCTCGACGCCAATCCGATGTCAGTCGGATTTACAAGCGACTCTCGGAGATCAAGAAGAAACAGGGCGAGAAGGCGGCCGATCGGGCTTTCGCCGCCCTGTCGAAAGCAGATAGGCTCCGGGTGAAATTTGCGTTGCAGCATCTCACCTTTCGGGTCGAGGTGGACAGGAAGCCGGATCGTGGTCGAGAGATCGCCCGTCGGGATATCGAACGGGTGCGGGATCGCAACCGATCAATGGTGGCCCAGGGATCGGACTTCCAAGCCCAGGGTCAAGGGTGCTTCCCATGGATGGGAGTACGGTTTATCGGCGATGTGGTTCCTTTCACGCCGGCCTTTGAGTACGGCCAAGAGATGTCCTTCTGCTTCGAGAAGGACGGAAACTCAGATTGGATCGTCTCGTCTCAGTGCCGTCCTCAGTACCAAGACTACTACGGTGCCACTTTTCTCACCTCGGAGAACGCCTGTCAGGCGATCGGGGGGAACAATTATAACGCCGTGAGCTACCGAACTTACGCTTCGATCCAGGTGCTCGCCATCTGGTATAGCCCGAACTTTGAGCAGCAGGGCCAGGGTGACGGGTTGTACTACTGCTGGCTCAACGGCGAGCCCTGCGAAGACCACGACCAGTACGCATTCTGACATGACGGAGCAAGGGTACCGGATCGGGCTGCTGGTGGTCGGAGGTGCGCTGACCATCTTCGCGCTCCGGTTGATTTGGCTGAATCTTCGGCACCAGCCGCTC
>JBBSNJ010000496.1:0-3449 GCA_038232775.1 Thermomicrobiales bacterium | reverse complement strand
GGGACCGCACGACGTGGATGTGCTGGCCTCGCTCTACGGACACGACGACGCGGGGCTGCGCATCGCGAGCACCGGACCCGAGCGGCGCGAAGTCTTCGCGGACTAAGGAGGGGAGATGGGACATCTGTTGCTCGCGCTGCTGCCGGCGCTCGCCATCCTAACGGGAGACGGGTCGGCGGAGGGGCTCAAACCAGAGCCGGTCGGGACGCCGCGGGCCGATGCCGAGGTCGTCGTCTACGGCGACCAGGAGTTCGACGTCTATCCCGAGGACGGCCCGGTCGTCGTGTTCCTGATCGAGCGGGTGGAGACGCGCGAGGGGGTGACGGTCGAGGGGGTGGCCTTCCTGGCGGACGGCGCGGGGGGCTGGGTCGCGCAGCCGTTCGGGCCGGCACCGGCTTCGGGCGACCTCGCCGAGGCGGGGTTTGACACCCCCGTGACGCTGGGGGGGTGCGACGATGCCTGAGCGTCCGCCTCGCATCCGCCCTCGCCGACCGGAGCCGGGGCCGACCGGCGACGTCGCCGGCCCGATCGCGACGCTGGCCCCGTGGGGCAAGCGGTTCGGTCTCGACTGGTCGCAGATCACCCGCTGGCAGGGCGCGGCTAATGCCGCCTCGGTTGAGACCGGGGTGGCGGTCGACCGGTTGCTCGCCCACGTCGTCATCGAGTCGAGCGGCTATCCCGGCGCGAAGCAGGTCAACCCCCAGAACGGGGACAGCTTCGGCCTGATGCAGGTGGTGCCCTACGGCGTCGGGTGGGACGGGCATCACGCCCTCGTCAACCGGCTCGGCGGCCCCGGCGACCCCCGGCGGCTGCTCCTGGACGGCCCGCTCAACCTGCGCGTCGGAGCCCACATCCTCAAGGGCAACTTCGACCGCCACCGGGACTGGGACAAGGCGTCGTCGGCCTTCTTCCTCGGGAACCCTGACTGGCGGGGCGCCGACACGGTCAACGGCAACACGGGCGAAGGGTATCGGCGCAGCCTAGCGGGGCTGATCGCGGAGCAAGGGGGCGGTGTCTCGCCCCCTGCCCCCCAGCCGGCCCCGAAGCCGCGGCCGGTGCCCGACCCGCCGAAACCGGTCGATCCCTGGCGCCCCTACCCCTACCCCAAGATGGTCGACCTGCTCGTCGCCAAGCCGTACGACGGCGCTGGGTTCGACCGCTGCCCGTTCCGGCTCCCCAACATCTGCGGGTTCGCGAGCCACATCACCGACGGCCCGACCTCGCAGCCCATCGAGATGTTCCAGTCGTTCTTCGGCACCGGGGGCGCGCGGCAGTTCGACGCCCTGACGGACCTCGTGATCGGGTACGACGGCCGAATCGGGCTGCTGAACGACTGGCGCGACCCGAAACGGGGCGGGACACGGGCGGGGTGGGCGAATGGCGGGGTCGATGGGTTGGAGGGAGACGGGATCGCCTTCTACCGGATGTTCCCGGCGATTAACCAGGTGCTGGTGTCGTGCGAGCACACGGCGCGGGTCGGCGACGCGTGGTCGGACGCAATGCTGGCGGCGACCATCGAGATACGGACGGCGATCGCCCAGGCACTCAAGTGCCCGTGGGACAGCTACCCCTATCATCCGGGGTTCGGCGGGGTCTGTATCGAGCAACAGCACCGCAACTTCGCGACCAAGAGCTGTCCGGCGAACCCGTACATCTCGACCTACGACGCTATCGTGCGGCGGGGGGTCAAGGCCAAGCTACAGGCGTGGCAGGGCGGGAACGCGCCGGCTCCGAAGCCCGAGCCGGCCGCGACGTACACCGATCTCGGGTTTTCTCTCGCCGACATCGAGCGCTTCTTCGGCACCATCACCCGCGAAAACCCGGACGGGACGACCGACGACTTCGGCTTCGACCCGAAGGGCGCCGTCAGCCTGCTCTGGCTGAAGCGCTGTGAGACGGAGCGCAAATTTCCTGAGGCGGAAACCATCTGGTACTCCGACGCGAAGTTCGTCGCCGGCAAGGAGGCGTACGCGTCGTTCGAGGGCGGCTGGGTCGCCTATCTGCCGCTGGCGGAGTCAAGGGCCGTTTGGCGCTGGCTCGACGAAGAAAGAGGAACGGCACCATGAACGCACGGTTGTCATTGATGCTGGCGTTGGCTCTGCTCGTCCTACCGACGCTGGGCGCCTCGTCCGCGGCCGCGAACGGCCGGGTGTATGAGTTCGGCGGCTGCACGTTCACGGCAGACCCCGCCGAATGGATCGCGGGGTCCGTCCACGGCGAGGTCCGGCTGATCGGCGACTGCGACGGCACGATCAAGACCTACGTGTTAGAGGCGGCCGACGAGAACGGGCGGAATGCGCGGGTCGTGCGAAAGACGAGCGGGGCGGCGGAGGCGATCAACCCGGCCTACGCCGACGTCGAGCGAACCTACCTGAGCGATCCCTCGGACAGGTGCGCCGCGTCGTCTCGGACCCGCTATTACGCGACATGGTTCGAATACCGCAATCCATCCGGGACAAAATTCCTCAGCACGCGGGGCGAGTACGCCCCCAAGGGCCGCAACTGCGACAACCCGGCCTAGAGAGCGGGTGGCGTGTTCGGACCGCGACAGACGCGGTCGTTCGAGAGGGAGCAACATGAGCGAGCGATTCATCCCGGCCGGCGGGGCCCGACAACCAGAAGACGACCGACATCAACTCCTCTACCCCGTCTCGGCCGTGCTCCCCGCCGGGGAGGCGCCGACGAAGGTCGAGGTCCGGATCGAGCTGCCGCCGGGGTTCCGGCGGTTCTACAACCAAGGGCGGCTCAACAAATGTGCCGGGGCGTCGAGTTCGGGGTTGATGAGCCTCTACAACTCGCCGAAGGGCAAGTTCCGCGCCTACGACGATACCTGGTTGTGGAACGAGGCGAAGAAAATCGACCCCTGGCCCGACACGGTGCCCGGCGACAACAGCGGGACCGCCGTCCGTTCCGTGTTCGACGTGCTCCGCGCCCAGGGGCACGTACCCGAGCGCGGGGAGACGGCGGACGGCGAGGGGACGCCGAAACTCAAGCACGGGGTGGAGTCGAACTATTGGTGCCTGGCGCTCGACGAACTGCGGGCAGTGCTGGCGCGGGGCGAGGCGGTCGTCTGCGCCACGCGTTGGTACCCCGACATGTTTGAGCCCCAGGAGCGCGGGGGGGAGTGGTGGTTGCCGGCGCGGGTGACGGGCCAGGCCGAGTTCGGGCACGCCTACCTGTTGACCGGGTGGAGTGACGACCGGGAAGCGGCGTTCACCCCGAACTCGTGGGGCGAGGGCTGGGGGGAGCCGGGCGAGCAGGGCGGGGCCTACGTTCCGGTCTCGCTACTCGAGCAGTTCGCGGCCGAGGGCTGGCGGGAGTTGGGGGCAGTGGTCGACCGGGTGCGGCTGCGGGGCGGCGGCGGCCGGGAGAAGGAGGACGAGTAATGCCGGGGGTTGACCGGGGCGATGGCCCCGTGACGCTGGTCGGGGTCGAGCCAGCGTCGCTGC
>JBBSNJ010000495.1:0-3449 GCA_038232775.1 Thermomicrobiales bacterium | reverse complement strand
GGAGCCGCCCGTCCCCGTTTGCCGGGTCCGCGGCTGGTCGACCCGGTAGAAGCGCTCGAAGATGCGGCTGAGCGCGGCGGGCGGGATGCCGGGACCGCGGTCGCGGACCCGCAGCACCACCGCGTCCCCCCGCCGCACCAGGTCGAGCGTGACCGACGACGCGGCCGGGGTGTGGCGCAGCGCATTGTCGATCAGGTTGAGCGCCACCTGCTTGATCCGGTCGGCGTCTCCCTCGACCTCGACCTGTTCCCACTCGTCGAGCGCCAGCCGGTCGCCGCCGGCCAGGCTCCGCCCCTGCTGGTAGACCTCCAGGACCAGGGTGTCGAGCGCAAAGCGGCGGCGGGCCAAGGGTTGCCCGGCGTCGGCGCGGGCCAGCGCCAGCAGGTCATCGACGAGGCGGCCCATCCGCGCCGCCTCGCGGGCGGTCGCCCGCAGCGTCTCCTCCCGCTCGGCTGGGTCGGCGGCGGCGCCGCGGAGGAGGGCTTCGGTGTTGGTCCGGATCACCGTCAGCGGGGTCCGCAGCTCGTGCGAGGCGTCGGCCAAGAACCGATTCTGGTTGGCGAACGCTTCGCCGAGCTGGCCGAGCATCCGGTTGAAGGTGACGGCCAGCCGGCCCAGCTCGTCTTGGCGAGCCGGCTCGGGGAGGCGGCGATCGAAGTCGGCGGCGGCGGCGATGGCGCGGGCGGCGCGCGTCATCCGGTCGACCGGTCGCATCGCCTGCGAGGCGAGGAACCAGGCGACCGCCGCCGCCGCCGCCATCGTCCCGAGTACGGCCGCCCCCAGTGTCAGACGCCAGCGGGCGAGGGTGGCCGCGACCGGCGCCAACGGCGCGGCGACGACGACCGCGAGCGAAGCATTCGAGCCCCCGGGGCGCTGGGACCCGCCAGGGAGAGGGTCGCCGTAGAGCTTGAAGGCCTCGCCGGCGATCGCCACGTCGGCGGCCGCCTGAAGGCCGCCGCCGGCGAAGAGCCGATCGAGAGCGACATCGGGGAGCGGCAGCGGTCGCTCCCGGTTCTGGGAGTCGGCGAGCACGTCGCCGTCGGCGGCGACGATCTGGGCGACGAAGGTCGCGTCGTCGAGGGCGGCGGTGATCGACGGGTTGACCAGCTCCGGCGACGGGGGAACGTCGTCGTGGCGCGGGCCCCGCCGGGGGGCGTCGGCGGGATACTCCTCGGCCGACTCCTCGGCCGCGTACTCGGCCTCGCGCGCCTTATCTCGGGCGTCGAAGTACGCCTGCCGGACGTCGTCGGCGGCAACCCGCAGCTCGGCTTCGAGTCGGCTCGTCTCCTGGCGCTCGAGCCCGACGTAGACGACCACGGCGAAGGCGCCGAGGACGAGACCGAGCAGGAGCGTCTGCCAGAGCACCAAGCGGAGCCGGACCGACACGTCAGCCCTCCTCCTTGAGCACGTAGCCGACGCCCCGCAAGGTGTGGATCAGGCGCGGGCCGCCCCCCGCCTCGAGCTTCTCCCGCAGGTAGCGGACGTAGACCTCGATCACCTTCGACTCGCCGACGAACTGGTAGCCCCAGACGCGGTCGTAGATCACGTCGCGGGTGAGGACCTGCCGGGGGTGGAGGAGGAAGAGCCGGAGCAGCTCGTACTCGGTGGCGGTCAGCGTGATCCGGTGGTCGCCGCGGCGGGCCTCGCGGGTGCCGGTGTCGAGGACGACGTCGGCGAAGCGGAGCTCGCGGGCGTCGTGGGGGGACGCCTCGCGGGCGCGCAGGCGGACCCGGATCCGGGCCAGCAGCTCGTCGAAGGCGAAGGGTTTGACCAGGTAGTCGTCGGCGCCCCCCTCGAGGCCGGCCACCCGGTCGGGGACGGCGTCGCGGGCGGTGAGGAGGATCACCGGCAGCCGGTCGTCGGCGGCGCGCAGCCGGCGGACGACCTCGAAACCATCGAGGCCGGGCATCATCACGTCGAGCACGACCAGATCGGGCGGGGCGTCGCGGATCGCCGCCAGCGCGGCCGTGCCGTCGGCGGCGAGGTCGACCCCGAACCCCTCGAAGACCAGCCCCCGGCGGAGCGAGGACCGGATCTCCGCGTCGTCGTCGACCACCAGGATGCGCGCGCCCACGGCGCTCTCCCTCCCCCCGCCCGGCGACCCGGCCCTCGGCTGGAGCCAGGATAGCGCCGGCGGCTTAAGGGGAGTTTAGAGGCGGTCGTGGATTGAGGAAGAAGGGGCTACGGCGAACCCCGGCCGCGGGGTCCGACGCGGCGGCGGAAATCACGCCGGTGGAGCCGGGGAGCGGCGGCCGGGTCGGTTCCCGCCGGCCGGCGACTCCGTCTCGGCTCGGGGTATCGCGGCGGGGCGCCCCGATGGACCGCCCCGGACTCCAGCTCCGCTTGATCACTGGCGACTCAGGGCCGTCGCCTCCCGCACCCTCCCCTCTCGCCGCGAGTGGGAGCGGCGGCCGGGCTGCGGACGTTCAGCCAGCGGCGGTGTCCTACGCCCTTCCGGTGACGGTTGGGGTTGTGGCTACGCCCGGAGCCCCCGCCCCACCCGGCCCCGAGAAACTTGGGGAGAGCGGCGCCCAGGAACCCGCCCTAACGGGCGCCGACGGGGTCTGTTCGGAGCGGCGCCGGCCCTCACCGCCCTGCCCCTCTCCCGCTGCGGCAGGAGCGGGGGAGCCGACGCGCCAGTGGTCAGCCGAATTCGATATCAGTCGGCGGCGGCGGCGGCGGCGGCGGCAGCGGCGGCGGCGGGGACCACGTCGGTCGGGATCAAGGCCAGGAGCTGCCGCAGGCGCTCGGCCTGGATCGGGTTGATGTCGCCGAGGAGGGCGGCCAGGCGCCGCTTGTAGGCGGTGCCGAGCTCGTCGAGCAGGCGGCGACCGACGGGGGTGAGGACGGCCAGGACCATCCGTTTGTCGGCCGGGTGGGCGCGGCGCTCGGCCCAGCCCTGGCGGGCCAGGATGTCGACGTAGAGCGTCGCCGTACGGCGGGCGACGGCGAGGCGGCGGGCCAACTCCGAGGGAGCGACGCCCGTTTCGCCGACCCGCTCCAGCTCGAGCAGGGCGCCGAAGGCGCCGGCCGTCAGGTCGAGGTCGGCCAAGGCGTCGGCGGCGGCGCGGTCGAGGGCGCCGGCCGTCTTGAGCAGTTGGGAGAAGGCGGCGAAGCAGGTCGCCTCGGTCTCCTCGGCGGCGGGCGGCGTCAGCCGGGGTTCAGCCGACAACCAACCCGGGTGGACGGCGGGAGCGTCGCCCACGACCATCGCGGCGGAGGCAGCGGCAGCGGCGGCGGGGACGGTGAGGAACGCGGAATCGCGCATCGGTCGACCACTCCGGCCCGCGGCGCCGGAGTGCTCGGCGCCCGGCGGGCCAACATTCCGCGTACAGGGCCAACGATCTGCCCCGGCGCGAACGCGGTTTCCCCGGGGGGCATCGACGCCCGGCGGGGAAGACACCACGATGATAGGTTCCAGTCGGTAGACGCAAAGACGGGAAGCATTG
>JBBSNJ010000494.1:0-3455 GCA_038232775.1 Thermomicrobiales bacterium | reverse complement strand
GGAGCGGATCGTCGCCGACCTCCACACCAAACTCGGGGTGTCGACCGCCTACGCGCTGGGGGCAGCAGCCGTCCGGCTCGGCCTGCTCGACGGAGGCGTCCCGCCGCACTGCTCGGATCGTGGCGACGGAGGTGCCCTCCGAATCCGCCCCGCGCGCTGAGGGGAGCGGGGCGCCGGCCCGCCGGCCGCGCTCGTCGGGTGGCGGAAGTTCGCCAACCGGTGGCGGAGATTCGCCACGCGGGTGGCGGTGATCCCGCTTCCTCTTGGTGTGCCTTCCTGGCAAGCTGCCGGCAGCGACGGAGGTGATCGGGGTTCCAAGTCGGCCGGTCTCCCAGCGAGTGGGAGGTGACCGCGGGAGCGCCGCCCATCGTCGAGATCGGTCGGAGGCGAGGCAGGGGGTTCCCGTGGACGAGCGCAGGGACGGCACGCGGTGGGTGTTGGGGTTCGACGGCGGGAGCAGTGAGTGTCACGACCTCGCCTGGCAGATCGTCGCGCTCGCGGAAGGCAAGCTGACGGCGCAAAGCCTGAACTCGTCCGAGGTGGCAGGTTGGCAAGAGCGCGCTCTTGGATTGGATGCAGCCTACGAGCCAGCATTGTTTGCCATCTGCGGTGATGTCGTCAAAGTTTGGACCGGTCCCGCAATGGCAATACGCGTGGCTCAACGGGTTGGACCGGCATCGGGTTGGTCTGCCCTCCGCCTGCTTCGAGCTCTTCAGGCAGCACACGAACCCGACGAGGCGGACGACCCATCCCGCCGCCGCGCTAGCGAATTCACTGGGAAGGCTGCGGCTGTTTTCGGTCTAGCTGCTCTTGAGCGCGGCGCCACGCCGGATTTCGCAGGAGCGCAGGTGAGGACGGCGGGTGCCAGGGACGCCTTCAAGGATGTGCGTCTTGAGGTGGCCAAGCGGCGCGAGCAGGCAAGACTGGCGCAGCGGTGGAAGCTGGGCCGGGAAGAGCGCGCCTTTGCAGGATGGCTCGACGATCAAGGCTACCGTCCGGCGGAAGGCGGCAAGCTGTTCTTCTTCCTCGTCTACCGCAAGGGCCGGCTGGAGCGGCGGGTCGTGGCTCAAGCGTGGCAGAAAGGCAAGAACGAGGGTGCCGTAGTTCTTATGTCTCTCGAGGGCAATCGGGAGGTTTGGAAGGGCCTGACCTTTGAGCGCGACGATGCACTGCTTCGCCTGTCCATCAATCGCTCCGGAAAGGTCGATGCCGAGCGATTGGATGATGGACGCCGGATCACTGCGCAGCAAGAGACCGACTCGGCTGGGTGCAACACGTGCGAGGTCCTCGCTACGCTGATAGCGACCGGGGCCATCGTGGTCGGTAACTTCGGCTGCTGGGTCGGCTGTGCTGCCGGAACCATTCTTTCGTTCGGAATCGCGACGGTTCCCTGCGTTTCAATCTGCATCGCTCTCGGCACCGTGACGGTAGTCGGTGGAGCCGCAGGGGCACGTAGCACGTGCGAGGGCCTAAACTACTGCCCGTAGAGGTGCGGGAATCATCAGTCAGTCATGTGGGAAAGTAGGCGCGGAGGCGTAGGTGCAGGAGGCTCGGCGGAATGCCACTCGTCAAGCAATCGGTAATGGGAATCTTCTTGGTGATGGTCTTGTTCAACCGGCCAAGCCAGGCGGTTGCACAGGAACCGGTGCCGCCGCTCCCGGCTACGCCGGAGCCGTCCGAGTGCGACGTCACGCCACGGACGGTCCAAGAGTTGCGCGAACTCGCTACGGAGGCGGTCTCCGGAGCCAGCAGCCCGGTGGTGGCCACGCCACGGGCGACGGCGTTCGTGGTGCCCGACGGCGAGCGCGCCGATGAGGCGACCATCCGCGCGGTCACGGCCACGGTGCGAGAGTCGTGGGCCTGCCTCAAAGCAGGCAACGTGCTCGCCGCGCAAGCGCTGGGGACCGACGAGGCCGTACGCCAGGAGTTGGCGGCCCTTGCCGACCAACTTGAGCAATTCGGTGGACTCGATTCGCTGCTGAACGACCCAGCGGCGGCGGCGTCGCCGGTGGCGGTGCCGCCCGGCCTCCGGGGTGCGCTGATCGGCGTCCGGGACGTGGTAGTGCTGTCGGACGGAGGGGTCGGGGCGGTGGTGGAGGTGGCTCCCCCGGACGCAACGGGGACGACCGGGACGCGAGAGGACTACTACATCCTGCGCGACGTCGACGGCCGAATCTTGATCGACGAGCTGATTCCCGGGATCCGGGGGGAGCGGCTGTTCGGGGAAGAGTCGGACGCGCCGGGCACGCCTACCTCCTAGCCCGCCGGCGATCTGCCCCTGATGCTGGGCCGGGCGGCAGATGCTCCGGCCCGGCTCGGTCCCGGCGATTCTCCAGGGTAGACTCCTTCGCCGCTTGATCGGGGGCAGGCCGAGCGTGGCTCCGATAGGGGGATGGGAAAACGGTCGTCCTGCGGCCGGGCAGTTTGAGGACGGACTGGTCGAGCTCCTCGCGGGGGCGGCCACGCTTTTCGTCGCGCTCTTCTTCTTCGACTGGGCGGCGTTCCCGGTCGTCGGGGCGTTCCTCGGTGCCGCCCTCCTCCTGGTGGTGCCCTTCCTGCGCGGGGCGTTGGCGGCGGCGCGAGCGGCGATCGTCCAGGCGGGTTCGGCCAGCGACTTTAGTTGGGTGGCTCGGATCTCCCGGTGGCGGGGGACCGCGCTGGTCGGTCTGCTCGGCTTATTGGTCGCGCTCGCTTTGGTTCGCCTCGGCAGTTGGGGAAGGTCGGCGCGAGGCGCGGAGGGGGCCTCGATGTTCGAGCGATGGTGGCCGCTGCTCCCGATGGTGGTGCCACCCATCGTCCTCTTCTCGTCCGCGTGGAGGTTCGGTCTGCCACGGCTGGCAGTTGCTGGTTCGGTCGGGCTCGTAGGGGCGACGATGGGCCCCCTGCTCGGGCTCGCCTGGCGGGACAGCGTTGCCCTGGCCGCCGCGCTCCTCGGGGCAGCGCTGGCCGTGACCGGCGGCACCACACTGCGGGCCTATCGCCGGTCCCCCGCTGCGCGCCCGATGCCTTGAGCACGGGTTGATCGGGGCGGTGCGACCGACGGCGGGGGGTGGGGCAACGGTGAGGTCGGCAATCACGCGCTAACCGTGGAGACCGTCGAGCTCTCCGCGGAACTCCCCCGGAGGGCGCCGTACGAGGAGATACGACTCAACCCAAGCTGAGAATCCGGCATGGCCCCCATCGAGGAGCGGACTGGGAGTCCAATGCCGCCGGCGCGATTGGCGTCCTCAGTGTAGGATGGTTTCCGATGCTCCTTGGCGGCAGCGGGCGGGCAGGATCGCAGACGCGCCTGGGCTATCGACGTACTATCCAAGGTGACGAGCCCCGACTTGGCCACCGCCCGCGGCGGGATGCGATCTGCTTGGAGGCGAGGAGGCAACGGATGAGCCGGGCATGGCAGCGGGGGACGTTCGTGGGGGCGTGGGCCGTCGTCTCGGCCCTGTTCCTCTTCGTCG
>JBBSNJ010000493.1:0-3481 GCA_038232775.1 Thermomicrobiales bacterium | reverse complement strand
TCGCCTCTCGCCTCTCGCCTCTCGCCTCTCGCCTCTCGCCCGTCGCCTCCGGAGGTCCCCCGATGATCGTCGTCATGGCCCGCACCGCCGACCGCGACCAGATCGCCGCCGTCGTCGCCCGCGTCAAGGAGCTCGGCCTCGACGCCCACCTCTCGGCGGGGGAGGAACGGACGATCATCGGCGTCGTCGGCGGCGCCCTGCCGCCGACCCTCGACGGGATGCTCGAGGTCCAGGCCGGCGTCGAGCAAGTGGTCCGCGTCACCAAGAAGTACAAGCTGACCGGCTGGGACTTCCACCCCCAGAAGACCGTCATCCGGGTCCGCGACACCGTGATCGGCGGCGAGGCGGTGACGGTCATCGCCGGCCCCTGCTCGGTCGAAAGCGAGGAGCAGACGGTCTCGACGGCAAAGGCGGTCAAGGCGGCCGGGGCGACGATGCTGCGCGGGGGGGCCTACAAGCCTCGGACGTCGCCCTACGAGTTCCGCGGCCTCGGCGCCCGCGGCCTGGAGATCTTGGCCCAAGCGAGGGCCGAGACGGGGCTGCCGATCATCACCGAGGTGATGACCCCGGCCGACATCGGCGCTGTCGGCGAGTACACCGACGTCTTCCAGATCGGCGCCCGCAACGCCCAGAACTACCTGCTGCTGGAGGCGGTCGGCCAGGCCGGCAAGCCGGTGATGCTCAAGCGCGGCCTCTCGATGATGATCGAGGAGTGGCTGCTGGCGGCCGAGTACGTGATGGCCCAGGGCAACCCGGGGGTGATCCTCTGCGAGCGCGGCATCCGCACCTTCGAGCCGTCGACCCGCAACACGCTCGACGTCAGCGCGGTGCCGGTGATCCAGGGGATGAGCCACCTGCCGGTCTTCGTCGACCCGAGCCACGCCGCCGGCAAGCGGGCGCTGGTGCCGGCGCTGGCCCTGGCGGGGGTCGCCGCCGGCGCCGACGGGTTGCTGATCGAGGTCCACCCCAACCCCGACCAGGCCCTCTCCGACGGCGCCCAGTCGCTGACCTTCGCCGAGTTCGCCGAGCTGACGCCGCGGCTGGCGCGGGTGGCGGAAGCGGTCGGGCGCCGCCTGCCCGTCTCGGCGGCAGCCGACCTGGGGGCGGTCTAGCCGCGGCCTCCGTCTCCCCGGCCGGCGCCGCTCCCCGGCTACAATCTGGTCGATCGGGAGGCACAGCATGGCGGGCGAACCGAGGACAATCGCGGTCGAGCCGGGGGGCGAGCTGGATCGGCTGCTGGACGAGGCGGCCGAGCGGCCGCTGCGGTTGATGCGGAACGGTGAACGCTTCCGTCTCGATCGCGACGACGACATCTGGGCCGGGTATGACCCGGAGAAGACCCGCGAGAGTACGCTAGCCTTCTCTGGGTCGTGGCGGCACCTCGACGCCGACGCGCTCAAGGCGTATGTCCGGGAGCGGCGGAAGACGCAGAACCGTCCCCCCGTGCGCTGGTGAGCGGATATCTGGTCGACACGGACTGGATCATCGACGTTGGCCACGGGCAGGCGTTGGCGACGCAGACGCTAGCGTCGCTCTTTCCGGCCCGGATCGGGGTCAGTCTCATCTCCTACGGCGAACTGTCCGAAGGTGCCTACCACGCCCACGACCCGGCCGCGTCGTTAGTTAACCTGCAAGCGTTCCTGACGGGGAAGGTGCTCCTCCCGCTAACGGCCGCGATCATGGAGCGGTTCGCGGTGGTCCGCGGTAGCTTGCCCCGCCAGCTTCGCCGGCAAATCGGGGACATGGATCTGTTGATCGCCGCCACTGCCCTGACCCACGACCTGACGCTGTTGACGCGCAACGTTCGCGACTTTCAGCACGTGCCGGAGCTCAGCCTGTACCAGCAGCGTTGACTTCTTGCAGGGAGAAGGGGGACGAACAGGCTGATGGTCGAGGTCCACCCCGAGCCGGATCACGCCCTCTCCAACGGCGCCCAGTCGCTGGCCTTCGCCGAGTTCGCCGAGCTGACGCCACGGATCACCCGCGTCGCGGACGCGGTGGGCCGCCGGCTGCCGGTCGCGGGCGCGTTGGCGACGGTCTCGCCGGGGGGCTTGATCCCGCCCCCTTCCCCGCCCTCCGGCTACAATCTGGTCGACACGGAGGTGACGTGGCATGGCGAGCGAGCCAAAGACGATCACGGTCGAACCAAGCAGCGAACTGGACCAGTTGCTGGACGATGTGGCCGATCTGCCGTTGCGCCTGGTGCGGGGCGGGGAGGCATTCCGGCTCGACGTGGCCTCGCCAGTCGCGCGGGCGGCGGACGGCGACGACGACGAGATCGCCCGCCGCCTCGCTCGGCCGCCTTCCCCGGAAGAGGTTGAGCGGTCCCGGGAAGGCATTCGCCGAGCCGCCGGCGCCTGGCAGGGCATCGTCGACGCCGACGCGCTCTTGGCGTACATCCGCCAGCGGCGCCGGATGCCCGGCCGTCCCCTCCTCGACCAGTGAGCCGCATCCTGGTCGACACCGATTGGATCATCGATGCCCTGAATGGGCAGCGGCCGGCGCTGGCCACCCTGGACGAGCTCGCGGCCGACGGACTCTTGGTCAGCACCATCTCTTACGGCGAACTCTATCAAGGGGCTCACTATGCCCGCGATCCGGCCCCGGCGCTGTCGGCGTTGCGGGTCTTCTTCGAAGCCAAGGGACTGGTCGCGGTGACGGGGGTCGTCGCCGAGCGCTTCGCCGTCGTCCGCGGCGCGTTGCCGCGGCCGCTCCGCCAGCAGATCGGCGATCTCGATCTCCTCATCGCGGCCACGGCGCTCACCTACGGTGTCCCGCTCCTGACACGCAATCTGCGCGACTTTCGCCTCGTGCCTGGCCTCGATCTTCACCGTCCAACGTCGGCGTAGCTGTCAGTCTCGTCCGGCAGGAGATCGTTGCCGACCTAACCCCGACCACGCCCTCGCCGAGCGGCACCGAATCGCTCACCTTCGCCGAGTTCGCCGAGCCGACGCCGCGGCCGGCGCGGGTGGCGGAGGCGGTCGGGCGGCGGTTGCCGGTGGCGGCTGGAGCCGGCCCGGTGGTGGTCTGATCCCAGCCTTCGGCTCTCGGGCGACCGTCGTTCATCGCCGACAACCAGCCGACCAGCGAGCTGCGGCGGGGCGACCGCGCCGAAGAGGTCCGCGGTCGAGCCCGGCGGCTCGGCCCCGGGACCGAACGGCGCGGCGACCGATACCCTCGCCCCCCGGCAGAGAACGTTCCACCCGAGACCCCCGCTCCGCCCCTCGGCGGGGCTTGACACTCGATCCAGATCGCGCTAGACTGCGAATGTCTACAAAATACGTAGACAAACAGGAGAGGCCCGAGGGCTCCCTCCCTCGCTCCCCCTCCCGTTTCCCGGCGGCGCGACCTCCCCGAACCCGGCCCGCCGCCCTCACCCTCTCCGGGGCGCAACCGCACCCCACCCTTCCCTTCCCCGCGCTCGCCCGGCCCTCCCCACGCCGGGCGAGCGCGGTAACGTCGGCCCCCCGCCCCCCCTACC
>JBBSNJ010000492.1:0-3486 GCA_038232775.1 Thermomicrobiales bacterium | reverse complement strand
GACCCGGCCGAGGTAGCCCCGGAGCAGCGTTTTGGTCGCCGCCGGGTCGAGGAAGACCTCGCCGCGGGCGACGGTCCGGATCGCCTCCAGGAGGTCGGTGTGGGCGCTCGACTTGCGGACGTAGCCGGAGCCGCCCGCCTCCAGCACCGGCAGCAGGTAGCGCTCTTCGGCGTGGACCGTCAGGACCAGGACCCGGCTCGGCAGCCCGAGCCCGGTGATCTCCCGGATCGTCTCCAGGCCGCCGCCCGGCATCGACAGATCAGCGATCACCACCGTCGGCGAGTGACGCCGGGTCAGGGCGACGGCGCTCGGGCCGTCGGCCGCCTCGCCGACGACCCGGATGTCCGGCTGCGCTTCGAGCAGCGCCCGCAGCCCGGCGCGGACGATGCCGTGGTCGTCGGCGAGGAGGACGTTGATCGGTTCCCGCCGCGGAGCGCTGGGGCGATCGGGGGCGGCGGGGCGGGGGGAAAGGTCGGTGGTCATTCTGCAATCGGCTCCTCATCTGGTGCGGGCAACGGGTGGGCGGGCGGGGCGCCGCCGCGGCGGGCGTCGAGGGGGATGAAGGCGAAGATCTCGGTGCCGCTCCGGGGCTGGCTCCAGATCGTGAACGAGCCGCCGACGAGCGCGACCCGCTCGGCCATGCCGAAGAGCCCGAGCCCGAGGCCGCGGCCGTCGCGGGCCGTCTCGGCGGGGGCGGCGAAGCCGCGGCCGTCGTCCCGGACCGAGAGGGTGACGTCGGCGGCAGTGCGCTCCAGGTCGATGCCGACGTGCTCGGCGGAGGCGTGCTTGGCGATGTTGGTCAACGCTTCCTGCGCCACCCGGTAGAGGACGAGCTCGACCTCGGCCGGCATCCGGCCGCGGGGGCCGCGGGTCTGGAAATCGACCGGGACGCGCAGTTGCTCGCCGAAGCGCTCGGCGAGGTCGGCCATCGCCGCGTGCAGCCCGAGGTCGTCGAGCGCCGGCGGCCGCAGCTCGAGGGCGAGGCGGCGGACCCCTTCGAGCGCCTCGACCGTCATCTCCTCGAGCCGGGCCGCGGTCGCCCGTACCTCGCTATTCGGCGACGAGGTGAGGGCGGTCAGGCGCAGCAGTTGGGCGAAGAGGACTTGGGCGGTGTCGTCGTGCAGCTCGCGCGAGATCCGCTTGCGCTCCTCCTCCTGGGCGTTGATCACCTGGGAAGCGACGGAGCGAAGCTCGGCCCGGTCGCGCTCCAACTCGTCGAGGGTGCCGTTGAAGGTCGCCGCCAAATGGGCGATCTGGGGGTCGCCGTAGGGGCTGGCGACGGCGCGGGCCGAGAGGTCCCCCTGACGGACGGCCTCGGCGACGCGGTCGAGGCTGGTCAGGGGGCGGAAGGCGGCTCGCAGCACCAAGAAGTTGGCGAGCAGGCTGAGCAGACCCCCGGCCAGGACGAATACGACGACCAGCCCGAAGGCGTTCTGGCCGGAAGCGGCGCGGGTCGCTTGGATCGTCAGCCAGGTGCCGACGACGGCGCCGAGGACGACGATCGCGACGTTGGCGGCCAGGACCTTGTAGAGGATCGGCACCCGCAGCAACGGACGGAGCAGCGCCGGCACCTGGGGGGTCGCGCTCGGCACGAGCGGACCGGGGCCGCGCCGCGGCGGCCCGCCCCGGACGAGCGGATCGTTGCTGAAAATCGACTGCACCATCGTCCGTGCCCGTGGTCATGTTCTAGCCCGGCGGGACGCTCCCCGGCGCAGGCTGTCCGCAGGCGGACGGGCGACGCTCGCCCGTCCGCCTCGGCTGCACCCATTGTGGTGCACGCCGAGGCGGACGGCGAGGGGATGGTTGAGCGGACGCGACGATTCCCTCCCCGGCCTCTGGCGCGGGAGCAGGTGGGACGTTCTAGTGCTGTGTCAAGGCTGAGCCGCCGCCCCGTCCCGCGGTAGGGGCAACGCACGCGTCGCCCGTCGACGGCCAAACCGGGCGACGCATGCGTCTCCCCTATCAGGCGTACAACGGTGGACGCGCCATGAGAACGCCGTCCAGAAGGGTTGCCCCTCACGCTCCGAGACTTGGGGCGTCGCGTGTCGGCATCCGGCTGAGGGGCGCAGCCAGCAGCGCCCCTACAACCGGTCGCGGTCCGTCAGGTTCCTGGCACCCCGCTCTAGGCGGGGCACTTCCGGAGGCAGCGGCGATAGTTCTTACCGCAGCAGCCGACGACCTTGGCGCAGACGAAGCCGTTGGGGCATTTCCGCCGCTTTTTGCACTCGTCTTCCTTCGGGCAGTCCCTTCGTTTGTTGTTCGGATCAAAGCCAGCGACGCAGGTCGGTACGTGGCCCAACGTTTGGGCGCAGACGCAGTTTCGGTCGGGATTCCCGCACGGTAGCTCTTCGCACGCATGCTTACTGACGAACTGATCAGGGTTGGCGGCGCGGCAAGTGGCGCTCCCCGCGGCATCGGCGTCCGCTCGCGCCGACGCCAGGCCGGCGCCGAGGCCGAAGAGACCGAGCATGGCGCGGACGGCGCTGCGTCGGGTTGTGGTGCCGCCGCTCGCCTGGCCCCAAGGCTCGCGCGACTTCGTCGAATCGTTGCTCGTCCAAGCGGTCCCCCTTTGAGTCCAGAGAGCAAATACCTTCCGCGAACCCATCGTGGCGACCGGTCCTCGATTGTCCCGTCGGCGGCTATGACGCACGTTGTGTGCCCAGATTGGCCAAGCCGGACGCCCAAATCCCGGTGGCGGTAGGTTGACGCGCCGGCACCGGTCGGAGTACAATACGAACACTTGTTCGATCCCCGCCGGCCCTCGACGGCCGATTTCGGAGCCCCGCATGAGCGCGATGGTCACCAACCGGGACGCCGCCGGCGTCCTCTTCAACGTCGCCACGATCCTCGAGCTGGCCGAGGACAATCCGTACCGGATCCGCGCCTACCGACGGGCGGCCCGGCTCCTGCTCGGGCGCCCGGTCGATGCCAAGGTGGCGCTGGTCGAAGGCAAGCAGGGGAAGGAACTGGACCTGCCGGGCCTGGGCCCCCGCCTTCGGCGGAAGCTGGGCGAGCTGCTGGCGACCGGGCGGATGCGCTTCTACGTCGAGCTCTGCGCCGAACTGCCGGCGGAGGTGGCCGGTCTGATGCGGCTGCCGGGTGTCGGGCCGAAGACAGCGCTGCGGCTGCACGAGGAGCTCGGTCTTGCCTCGGCGGCGGATGTCTACGCCGCCGCCCAAGCTGGCAAGATCCGCGCCCTCTACGGCTTCGGTCCGAAGCGGGAGCGGCTCTTGCTCGAGGGAGCGGCGGCCGTCCTCGCCGGCAATGTCCGGCCGTTCGTGCCCCGCCTCGAGGGGGAGGAGGAGCCGCTCCTCCGCCTCCCGGCCGCATCCCCGGTGCCGGCGCCGCTGCCGCTGCCGCTGCCGCTGCCCCGGCCGGAGGCGGCCTAGATGGCGCGGCCCGGCTCCCCCTTCGCCCGTTTCGGGCCGACCGGCGGCGGCCGGCGACGCCCGGCCGTTTCCACCGACCGCGACGACGCGCTCGACG
>JBBSNJ010000491.1:0-3493 GCA_038232775.1 Thermomicrobiales bacterium | reverse complement strand
TCGAGACCGACACCTTCGGCGGCAGCCTCCCCAAGCTCGAAGAGTACGGGCTCGGCGAGCGGACCTTCGAGCAGAACAAGACGGCGGCCGAGCTGGCCCGCCGCGCCGCCGACCACTACGCCACCCCCAGCCGCCCCCGCTTCGTCGCCGGCTCGATCGGGCCGACCGGCCTCCTCCCCGCCTCGGAAGACCCGCTGCTCGGCAACGCCCGCTTCGGCGAGGTCGTCGACTTCTTCCTCGATCAAGTGCGGGGTCTCGTCGCCGGCGGGGTCGACGTCCTCCTGATCGAGACGACCCAGGACATCCTGGAGCTGAAGGCCGCCGTCCACGCCATCCTCCGAGTGCGAGCAGAAACGGAGCGGTTCGTTCCGATCCAGGCGCAGGTCACGCTCGACACCAGCGGCCGGATGCTGCTCGGGACCGACATCCCGGCGGCGCTGGCGATCCTCGAGGCGCTGCCAGTCGACATCGTCGGTCTCAACTGCTCGACGGGCCCCGAGCACATGCGGGAACCGGCCCGCTACCTGGGCGCCACCTCCACCAAACCGGTCGCGATCATCCCCAACGCCGGTCTCCCTCAGAACGTCGACGGCAAGGCGCTCTACCCCTTGGAGCCGGAGCCGATGGCCCGCGCCCTCCGCGCCATGGTCGAGGAGTTCGGGGTCGGTCTCGTCGGCGGCTGCTGCGGCACGACGCCCGAGCACCTGACCGCCCTCGTCCGCGAGATTGGGGCGCGGCCGACCAGCCACCGGCCGGCGAGCGCCCCGCCGCTGCTGGCGAGCATGACGCGGGCGGTCGACCTGCGGCAGAATCCGGCGCCGCTGATCGTCGGCGAGCGGGTCAACACCCTCGGCTCGCGGAAGGTCAAGAAGCTAGCCCTCGCCGACGACCTCGACGGGATCGTCACCGTCGGCCGCTCCCAGGCCGAGGAGGGGGCGCACGCGCTCGACGTCTGCGTGGCGATGACCGAGCGGACCGACGACGACGAGCGGGAGACGATGCGCCAGCTCGTCAAGAAGCTGGCCCTCAACGTCGAGACGCCGCTGGTGGTCGACTCGACCGAGGCGGAGGTGATCCGGGAAGCGCTCGAGCAGTACCCGGGGCGGGCGATCGTCAACTCGGTCAACATGGAAAACGGCCGCGCCCGGATCGAAGCGGTGCTGCCCCACGCCCTGGCCCACGGCGCCGCCGTCGTGGCGATGACGATCGACGAGGCGGGGATGGCGAAGACGGCCGAGCGCAAGCTCGAGGTCGCCCGCGCCATCCACGAGATCGTGGTCGGCGAGTACGGGCTGGCGCCGGAGGCGTTGATCTACGACCCGCTGACCTTCCCCCTCTCGACCGGGGAGGAGGAGTTCTTCCGCTCGGCGCTGGCGACGATCGAGGGGATCGCGTTGATCGAGCGCGAGCTACCGGGGGTGATGACGATCCTCGGCATCTCGAACGTCTCGTTCGGGCTCAACCCGGTGGCGCGCAAGATCGTCAACGCCGTCTTCCTCTACCACGCGGTCCAGGCCGGGCTCGACCTGGCGATCGTCCACCCCTCCCACGTCGTCCCCTTCGCCGAGATCCCCCAGGCCGAGCGGGAGCTGGCCGAGGATCTGGTGCTGGCCCGCCGGCCCGACGCGCTGGCTCGCTTGATCGACGCGTTCGAGGGGCGGCAGGAGGCGGCCGATGCCGGCGGCCCCGACCCGATGGCCGAGATGGCCGTCGCCGAGCGGCTCCACTACCGGATCCTCGCCCGCAAGAAGGAGGGGATCGAGGCGGACATCGACGCCGCCGTCGCCGAGCGCGACCCGGTCGACGTCCTGAACAACGTGCTGCTGC
Source organism: Thermomicrobiales bacterium (assembly GCA_038232775.1). Taxonomy (GTDB): domain Bacteria; phylum Chloroflexota; class Chloroflexia; order Thermomicrobiales; family UBA6265; genus JBBSNJ01. The sequence goes on along the minus strand of JBBSNJ010000491.1, from coordinate 1,666 downwards.
CGGCGATGAAGGAGGTCGGCGACAAGTTCGGGGCCGGCGAGCTGATCCTCCCCTTCGTGCTCCAGTCGGCGGAGGCGATGAAGAAGGCGGTCGCCCGGCTGGAGACCTACCTCGAGAAGCAGGAGGGGACGACCAAGGGGACGGTGGTGCTGGCGACCGTGTTCGGCGACGTCCACGACATCGGCAAGAACCTGGTCAACACGATCTTGACCAACAACGGCTACACCGTCCACGACCTCGGCAAGCAGGTGCCGGTCAACCGGATCGTCGACACCGCGGTCGAAGTCGGGGCGACGGCGATCGGGCTCTCGGCGCTGCTGGTCTCGACGAGCAAGCAGATGCCGCTCTGCGTCAAGGAGCTGCACCGGGCCGGGCACCGCTTCCCGGTGATCATCGGCGGCGCGGCGATCAACCGCGCCTACGCCCACCGCACCCTCTTCGTCGAGGAGGGGACCCCCTACGAGCCGGGCGTTTTCTACGCCAAGGACGCCTTCGAGGGGCTGGCGCTGATGGACCGCCTGATCGACCCGGCCCAGCGCGACGACCTCGTCGCGGCGACCGTCGAGACGGCGCGGACCGCCCTCGCCCGGCCGGCCCGGGCCGCGTTCTCGGTACCGGACGAGGCGCGGGGGACGGTGCGGAGCGCGACCGCCGAGGTCGCCCCGCCGACGCCCCCGTTCTGGGGGGTGCGCGAGCTGGACGACGTGCCGCTGCCAGAGCTCTGGCCCTGCCTCGATCTGAAGACGCTCTTCCGGCTCCATTGGGGGGGGAAGGGGCTGAAGGAGGAGGCTTGGGAGGCGCTCCAGCGGGACGACTTTCTGCCGCGGCTGGCGCGGATGCAGGCCGAGGCGGAGCGGGAAGGGTGGCTGCGGCCGCGGGTCAGCTACGGCTACTTCCCGGCTAACGGCGACGGCAATGACCTAGTGATCTTCGCCCCCGATGAGGCGGATCGAGAGATCGCCCGCTTCGCGTTTCCCCGGCAACCGGCGCGCGACCGCCTCTGCCTCGCCGACTACTTCCTCCCCCGCTCCTCCGGCCGGCGCGACGTGGCCGCCTTCCAGATCGTGACGATGGGTGAGGCGGCGACTGCCCGCACCGATCGCCTCCAGGCGGCGGGCGAGTACGCCGAGAGCTTCTTCAGCCACGGCCTCAGCGTGCAGAGCGCCGAAGGGTTGGCGGAGTGGCTGCACCAGCGGGTGCGACGAGAGCTCGGGATCGGGGAGGAGACCGGGAAGCGCTACTCGTGGGGCTACCCGTCGTGCCCGGACCTGGAGCAGCACGCCACTGTCGACCGGCTGCTGGACGTCGGGCAGATCGGCGTCCGGGTGACGGAGGGGTTCCAGTTCGAGCCGGAGCAGACGACAGCGGCGCTGGTCGTCCACCACCCGGAAGCGCGGTACTACGCGCTGGCCAGGACCGGGGGAGCCGAAGGCTGATCGGGAACTTCGTTGGCAGCTTCCGCTCTCCGGAGAGACGCCCTCATCCCCGGCCTCCTTGTCCCTGTGCCGAGCGCGGGAGAGGGCAGGGCGCCGATGTAGTGGAAGCGGAAGGCTTCACCCGGATTCCGGGTGTAGCCGTGCGCTTCCCAAAAAGAAGGCCCAACCCCCCGCCCCACTCCCGGGGGCGGGGGGGGGGCGCTTTCCCCGCGCCCCCAATCAGAACGGTT
>JBBSNJ010000490.1:0-3494 GCA_038232775.1 Thermomicrobiales bacterium | reverse complement strand
GCTAGTCGGCGGCGACGGTGGCGTGTTTGGCGAGCGTCCCCGACTCCGCCGTGCCCTCCTTCTTGGCCGGCTGCTTCTGCTCCGGCTTGTCGCCCTTGTCCCCCTTGTCCCCCTTGTCGGTCTTCTCGGCGGCTGGGACGGCGTCGCCTTTGGTGTCCGACTTGGCCTCCCTCTCCCCCTTGGCGGCGGCACCGTCCTCTTTGGCCTTGGGCCGGCTGTCGTTGATGTACCAGCCGGACCCCTTGAAGACGACGCCGACCGGCTGGATCAAGCGCCGGATCGGGGCGCCGCACTCGGGACACTCGCGCAGGGGATCTTCGGAGAAGCGTTGGAACTGGTCGAACCGGTGGCCGCAGGTGTCGCAGCCGTAGGCGTAGGTCGGCATCGTGGCGGAGACTCCGATCGGGCGCCCCGCAGGGGGGCGGACAAACAGGGCGCGCCGGCGCGGATGAGGCCGGCGGCGGCCCCTCAAGTGTAGCGAATTCCGCGCCGCCGCTCAAGCTTCCAAAACGGAAGCGTCGGGCTCGTGCGGCAGATCGTCCGCCTCCCGATCTGGGGACGAAGCGCCGCCGTAGGCCTCGAGTTCTTCCCAGTTGTCGCCGACCGCGATCTCCACCTCGAGCGGCACCGCGAGCTCGGCCGCACCCTCCATCGTGCGGCGGACGAGACCGGCGGTCGCATCCAGGTCGGGGCGATCAACCTCGAGCACCAGTTCATCGTGGACCTGGAGCAGGAGGCGGGCGCGGAGACTGGTCTCCCGTAGCGCGGCGTCGAGGCGAATCATGGCGACCTTGATGATGTCGGCGGCGCCCCCCTGGACCGGCATGTTGATCGCCATCCGCTCTGCCGGCAGGCGGCGGGCGCCGTTCGGCGAGGTCAGGTCGGGCAGGTAGCGGCGGCGGCCGCTCGGCGCCTGGACGTAGCCGTGGGAGACGCCGAAGCGTAGCGTCTCGTCGAAGTAGCGCTTGACGGCCGGCAGGCGCGCCCAGTAGTCGTCGATGAAGCGCTGCGCCTCGGCCCGCGGCAGGCCTGTATCCCGCGACAAGCCGTAGGCTTGCATCCCATAGAGGACGCCGAAGTTGACCGTCTTCGCGACCCGGCGCATGTCGGGCGTGACCTCGGCCGGCTCGACGCCGTAGACGATGGCGGCGGTGGCGCGGTGGACGTCCTGGCCCTCGCGGAAGGCGTCGACCAGGAACTCCTCGCCGCTGAAGTCGGCCAGCAGCCGCAACTCGATCTGCGAATAGTCGGCCGAGAGCAGGACGGCGTCATCGTAGAGTCGGTGCTGCGGCCGGTGGTCGGCGACGAAGGCGCGGCGGACGCGACGGCCGAGCTCGGACCGGATCGGGATGTTTTGCAGGTTCGGGTTGGTCGAGGAGAGGCGACCCGTCTCGGCCACCGTCTGGTTGTAGGAGGTGTGGACGCGGCCCGTCGCCCGATCAACCTGGGTCGGCAGCGCATCGACGTAGGTCGACTTCAGCTTGGCGAGGGTCCGGTGCTCCAAGATCAGGGGGATGATCGGGTGTTTGTCGCGGATCGCGGCCAGGGCGTCGGCGTCGACCGAGTAGCCGGTCTTGGTCCGGCGTCCGGTCGGCAGCTCGAGCTCCTCGAAGAGGAGAGCGGCCAGTTGCTTGTTGGAGGCGACGTTCACCTCGCGGCCGGCCAGTTCTTGGATCTCCCCCTCCAGCTCGGCGAAGCGGGCGGTGATCTCGGCCGAGAGCGTCTCCAAGTAGGCGACGTCGACGGCGATCCCGGCCCGCTCCATCTCGATCAGGACCGGGACGAGGGGGAGCTCCACCTCCCGCAAGAGAGGTTCGAGCCCGCGCTCGCGGAGTTCCGGGGCGAGCTCGTCGGCGAGGGCGAAGGTCGCCTCGACGTCGCCGCAAGCGTAGTCGCCGGCGAGATCGCCGTCGACTTGATCCATCGTCAACTGGCCCCGCCCGGTCCCGATCAGGGCGGTGATCTCCGTCATCTCGAGACCGAGCCGGGTGAAGGCCAGATTCTTGAGCCCGACCGAAGTCTCGTTCAGGAGGTAGGCGGCGATCATCGTGTCGTCGGCGAGGTTGGCGACGCCGTAACCGTGCCGGCGGAGCACGGCCAGATCGTACTTGGCGTGGTGGGCGAGGGCGGCCAGGTCGGGGTCAAGCAGGAGTGGACCGAGACGCTCCCTGACGGCCTCGGCGTCGAGCTGCGGCGCTTCGCCGGAGGCATGCCCCACCGGCACGTAGAAGCTCTCGGCAGGATCGACCGCGATCGCGATCCCGACCAGCCCGGCGTGGCGCGGCTCGGTCGAATCGGTCTCGAGGTCGATCGCGTAGCGGCCGGTCGCCCGCAGCCGGTCGACCAGATGGTCGAGGCCGCCCAGGTCGCGAACGATCCGGCGGTCGGAGGGGGATCGCTCGACGGCGACCTGCGGGCTCGGGGTGCTCGGGCGGGCCTCCGGCAGGCGGTTGACGAGGGTCCGGAACTCCAACTCCCGGAAGAGCTCGATCACCCGCTCCCGGTCGTAGTCGCCGACCCGGCTGCGATCGAGGTCGATCGCCACGTCGAGGTCGCGGACGATCGTCGCCAGGTGTTTGCTCTGGCGGCCGGACTCGGCGTTCGCCTCCAGCGCATTGCGGGCGCGGGTCGGAGTGATCTCCTCCAGGTGGGCGAGGATCTCTTCCAGCGGACCGAACTTGGCGATCAAGTTCTTAGCGGTCTTGTCGCCGATGCCGGGGACGCCGGGGATGTTGTCGGAGGTGTCGCCGACCAGCCCCTTGTAGTCCGGCACCAGCTCGGGACCGAACCCGTAGCGTTCCTCGACGGCGGCGCGGTCGAAGACGCGGAGGTCGCCGAAGCTCTTGACGCCGGGGAGGACGACGGTGACGTGGTCGTCGACCAGTTGCAGCAGGTCGCTGTCGCCGGTGACGATCAGGACGTCGAGCGCTCCCTCTCGCGAGCAGCGGGCGGCGAGGCTGCCGATCACGTCGTCCGCCTCGAACCCGTCGCGCTGCTCGATCGGGACGCCGAGGGCGTCGATCAGCTCCCGGATGCGCCCGACTTGGGCACGGAGGTCGTCCGGCATCGCCCCCCGGTTCGCTTTGTAGTCGGCGAAGAGCTCTTCGCGGAAGGTGCGACCGCCTTCGAGGGCGATCACGGCGTAGTCGGGCTGGTGGGCGCGCAGCACTTCGAGCAGCATCGAGGCGAAGCCGAAGACGGCGTTGACCTGCTCTCCCTGGGAGGTCGTGAAACCGGTCCGCAGCGCGTGGTACGCGCGAAAGATCAGGCCGTAGCCGTCGACCAGGACGAGGGTCGGCCGGCGCTCGCTCGGCGCGGCATCGACCTCGCCGGCCGTGGTGCTGGAATCGGTCACGCCGAGCTCCTCCCGTCGGTGTTCGTTCACCCGCTAGTATCGCTTATCGGCGCCCTCTCGGTCGGCCGGCGGCACGGCGGCGGGCGACGCAGCGGCACCCGCCGGGGCCGACGCCGGGTCCGGCGCCCGCCGCCGGCGG
>JBBSNJ010000489.1:0-3498 GCA_038232775.1 Thermomicrobiales bacterium | reverse complement strand
GCCGCCGATGGCGATCGCCGCTGCTTGGCCGACCGCCCGGACGTCGGTGGCGACCGAGGTGATGACGAACATCAGGATCGCGGTCAGGACCGCCTCGAGGACGAACGACTGCCCGGCCGAGCCGGCGGGGAGGGTGGCGCCGAGCGCGGCGACCTCGCCGAAGAGGGCGCGCAGGAGGCGGCTGGCGAGGAGACCGCCGCCGAGCTGCGCCCCCCAGTAGAGGGGCACCAGCGGCCACGGGAAGTGGCGGCCGACGGCGAAGGCGAGGGTCACGGCCGGGTTGAAGTGGGCGCCGGAGACGTGGCCGACGGCGTAGATCATGACCATGATCACCAGCCCGAAGGTGAGCCCGATGCCGACGTGGCCGACGCCGCCGCCGGTCGCGGCGTCGATCACCACCGCTCCGGTGCCGGCGAAGACGAGGGCGAACGTGCCGACCGCCTCGGCCACCAACGATCGTGGCTGCACCGTGGGTCTACCTCCTCGGTCGACGTGGCCGGCCGCCGCTCAGGGCGCCGGCGTGGCCGCGGCGTCCGGTCCGTCGGCCGGGACGTTGCCGGCGATCGCGCCTTCCAGCTCGGTCCGGTCGGCCGCGTAGGTCGCGGCGTCGCTCGGGGCGTAGCCGACCGCCTGGACGACCTCCTCGACGGTGGCGAGGTAGAAGCGCATGAACGCGGCGACCTCGGGCCGGGCCAGTTCGGAGCGGGCGACGTAGACGAAGATCGGGCGGGCGAGGGGATAGGAGCTGTCGGCGATCGTCTGGGGCGAGGGGAGGACGCAGCCGCCGCCGGCGTCGACGGCGACCGCCTTCAGCCGGTCCTGGGTGTCGAGGAAGTAGGCGTAGCCGAAGTAGCCGAGGGCATCGGCGTCGGTGGCGACCCCCTCGACCAAGACGAAGTCGTTCTCGCTCGGCGTGTAGTCGTCGCGGGCGTCGCTCCCCTCGGCGAGGATCGCGCCGGCGAAGAAGTCGTAGGTGCCGGAGTCGGTGCCGGGGCCGTAGAGGTCGATCTCGTCGTCCGGCCAGGCGGGGTCGAGGTCCCGCCATCTACGGGCCGGATCGTCCGCTTGCCAGAGGCGGCGGAGCTGGTCGGACGTCAGGCAGTCGACGAATCCGTTCTCGGGGTTGACGACGACGGTGATCCCGTCGAAGCCGATCGCGAACTCCTGGTAGGCGACGCCGGCGGCGGCGCACTCGGCCGCTTCGTCGGCGGTGATCGGGCGGGAGGCGTTCTGGACGTCGCTGGCGGCGTCGCAGAAGCGGCGGAACCCGCCGCCGGTGCCGGAGACCTCGACCTCGATCTGGACCCCCTCGGCGAGGGCCGCGAACCGCTCGGCGATCTCGATCGTGACCGGCCAGACGGTCGACGAGCCGTCGACGACGATCCGGCCCGAGAGCGCGTCGAGGTCCGCCCCAGGGGCGCCGGCGGCCGGCCCCGGCGTCGCCTCGCCGCCAGGGGTCTGGCCCGCCGCCGGCGCCGCCAGCAGCGTCGCGGCGATGAGGGCCGCGAGCGCCAGCCCGGCGGCCGGTCCGCGTCGCCCGTCGAACGTCGGTTGCTGCCGCATCTTGGCCTCCTCCTCGCGGGTTGTCCGGTCGTCCGACCGGATCGGTGCCGGATGATCCGGATCATAGGGAGGGGGAGCCGGGGGAAAGGGCAACGTGCTGTTAACGAGCGTGCCGATCGCCTACGCCGGCTTCCGGCCGCGGACGAAGGCGCCGACGACGCGGCCGCCGCTGGCGTCGAAGCGGGCGAAGGCGGAATCGTCCCAGCTGGGGCCGTCGCCGCCGCAGCAGCCACCGTCGTCGCCGCCGTTGCCGACGCTGGCGGCGAGCTCGCGCGGGTCGTAGATTCGCGTCACCTGGACCTCGACGTCGGCGAACCCGGCCTCGGCCAGCAGCCGGCGGTACTCCCCTTCTTCGAGCGCGCCGGCGACGCAGCCGACCCAGGCTTCCATGTCGGACCGCAGGTCGGCCGGCAGCTCCCCCTGGGCGACGACGTCGGAGACCGCGAACCGCCCGCCCGGCTTGAGGACGCGGAAGGCCTCTCGCAGCACGCGGCCCTTGTCGCTCGACAGGTTGATCACGCAGTTGGAGATGACGACATCGACGCTCCCCGCCGGCAGCGGCACGTCCTCGATCTCGCCCTTGAGGAAGGCGACGTTCTCGGCGCCCGCCTCGGCCTTGTTCCGCTCGGCGAGGGCCAGCATCTCGTCGGACATGTCGAGCCCGTAGGCGAAACCGGTGGGGCCGACCCGCTTGGCCGAGAGGAGGACGTCGATGCCGCCGCCGCTACCGAGGTCGAGCACCGTCTCGCCCGCCGCGAGGTGGGCGAGGGCGGTCGGGTTGCCGCAGCCGAGCGAGCCGGCGATGGCGGCCCCCGGCACGGTCGCGATCTCGTCGGCGGCGTAGAGGTTGGCCGTGACCGGGCCGGGGTCCTCTCCCTGGCAGCAGGACGGCCCGCGGCCGCCGCCCGTCGTCTCGGCGACGCGGCGGGCGCGCTCGGCGTACTTGACGCGGACGGTCTCGCGGACCTCGTCGGTGGCTCCTTCGCGGACGGTGGTCGGGCTCTGGCTGCTCATGCGGATTCGCTCCTGCTATCGACGTTCGTCTATCTCTCGACGCGAACGAAACGGGCTCAGCCGGTCGCCGCCAGCGGCGCCGGCAGGAAACCGTCGAGCGCCCCCCGCAGCCGCGCCAGCCCCCGCCGGTCGGCGCCGTAGTAGGCCCAGACCCCGCGGCGCGAGACGGTGATCAGCCCCGCTTCCCGCAGCACCTTCAGGTGGTGGGAGACGGTCGGTTGGCTGACGGCGAAGCGATCGACGACGTCGCAGGCGCAGACCGGCGCCGCCTGGGCCGCGATCAGGCGGAAGACATCGAGCCGCGTCGGTTCGGCCAGCGCCTTGAACGCCGCGACCAGCCGCTCCCGCTCCGCCGCCGGCAGGGGCGTCGGGTCGGTCGGGACGTCGCAGCAGCCGCCGGGCCGGACCTTCGTGCTCATGGCGGCATCATAGCGTTAGATATAGATGTTTGTCAATGTCTTGCCGCGACGACGGGCCGGGTGATGAACCGGGGAAGCCCGATGGACCGGCGTTGAGTCGCACCGCGGGCTCCGCGGCTTGGGACGTCGCCGCTCACCGCCCGCCGCGCGGCTCGATTGGGGGCGTTCGATCTGGCCGATCGACGTAGGACGTGGAGGACGGAAGGCGGGATCGCCTCGGGTCGGGGACCGGACGGTCCCGCTTGCCTCGTGCGCAAAGTTCGCCGAGCGGTGCCGCCGCATCGCTGCGACCCTGGTTCGCCCCCCCACGAGTCCCCGCCGCAGACGAGCGGACCGCCGGTCGCTGGGCCGCTGAGTCGGGGCCTCCGACGCTGCCGCGCTTTCTCCGGCCGCCGGCCGCGGGCTGCTCCTGCCCGCCTCCGGCACGGTGCGGACCCGAGACGGAGCCTCGGCGCTGCGCGGGGCGCGCTCTCCCGGCCCCGCCGGAGACGCCGGCCGGGCG
>JBBSNJ010000488.1:0-3501 GCA_038232775.1 Thermomicrobiales bacterium | reverse complement strand
CGAGGCGGCGCTATCGTAGACGACGCGGGCGGTGGCGGCGGCCACCTCCGGCATCAGCTCGTAGAAGGGGAGCCCGCCGCCCCAGTGGGCGAGGACGACCCGCAGCTCGGGGAAGGCCGCCAGGAACGCGACCAGCTTGGCGGGGGTCGCCGTCCCCTTGCCGGGGTAGCCGTGGCCGACCGGCTCTGAAGCGTGGAGCATCAGCGGTCGGTCGTGGGCGAGGCAGACCTCGACGACCGGGGCCAGCGCGCCCGGCTGGGCGAGGTCGAACCCCTGGGCGTCCGCGTTCAGCTCACCCAGACCGGCGGCGCCGAGGGCGAAGGCACGCTCTGCCTCGCGCGCCGCCTCGTCACCGAGGGCCGGGGAGACGATTGCCAGCCAGGCGAGGCGGCCGCCGCTCGCCCGCGCGCCCGCCGCCAAGTCGTCGTTGTGGCGGCGGCAGAGACCGGGATCACGCCAGGGGAAGCCGCAGGCGACCGCTTGGGCGACCCCGGCCTCCTCCATCGCCGCGAGGAGGGTCCCGGTCTCGATCAGGGCGGCGCGAGGGTCGCGGTGGAGCAACCCGAACCAGTGATCGCGGCCGAGGAAGGCGGCGCGGTCGCGGACGACCTCGGCCGGAAAGGCGTGGGTGTGGGCGTCGACGACGGCGACAGCGGGGATGCGATCGCCGGCGGGGGAGTCCTCGTTCGCCAGTTGGCGGTCCACGAGCCTGCTCTCCTGGCTTCGCCCCACGAGGTGCGAGCGGTGTGTTCGGCGCCGTCCCGACCTCGTTCCCTAAAGGCTACGCGTGACCACAGATGCTCCCAAGCGGCTGGGGCGCTGCCCTCCTGCTTCACCCCGGCCTCGTCCGCGAGTCCGTCGTGCCGAGTCCGTCGAGGAACCCGTGGCGTCTCGTGGGCAACGCGAGCAGCCTCAGCCGTCACCCGTCAGAGCACGTTCAGGGCGAGGAGGACGAGGGCGACGAAGATCAGGACGACGGCGGCGATCAAGGCGGCGGCCAACGCCCCGCTCGGCCGGCGGCGGGCCGCGGCGGGCGTCGGCTCCAGGGTGACGACGCGGACGCGGGTCGGCTCGGCCCGGGCGACGACGGCGCTGACGTTGTCGGTGGTGCCGCGCTCGACCGCGAGGTCGACCAGGCGCTTGGCAGCGTCGGCCGGCGTGTGGTCGAGCAGGGCGCGGACCAGCTCCTGGTCGGAGACCACGTCGTAGAAGCCATCGGTGCAGAGCAGCAGGCGGTCCTCCGGGAGGAGGATCAGCTCGAAGACGCCGGGCACCTTGCCGTCGAGCTTGGGGCGGGGGCCGAGGGCGTGGGTCAGGATGTTTCGGTGGGGGCTCTCCCGCGCCGCGGCCGGAGCGAGGTGTGCCCGGTCGACCTGCTCGGCGACGAGCGAGTGGTCCTTGGTGACCTGGGTCAGAGCTTTGGCTCGCAGCAGGTAGGCGCGGCTGTCGCCGACGCTGGCGATGGTCGCGTAGGGGCCGCGGAGGACGGCGACGGTCAGGGTCGTGCCCATCGCCTGGTCGTCGCCGGCGGCTCCCCCCTCGGCGTAGATCGCGTCGTTGGCGCGGCGGAACGCCTGTTTGAGGAGGAGGGCGTCGTCGGCGCCCGGATCGCCGGCGACCATCCCGGCGACGGTCTCGATCGCCACCCGGCTGGCGCCCGCGCCCCGCTCGGGGCCGCCCCGCCCGGCGGCGACGGCGAGCAGGAACCCCGGCTCGGCCGAGCCCTCGCCGGCGGCGCCGGGGGCGGCGACCTCGCCGACGTGGACCCGATCCTCGTTGCCGTCGCGGCCGCCGGCGTCGGTGGCGGCGCCGACGACGACGCGGAGCGCGGCGCCGGGGGTCGCCTCGTTCGGGCTGAGGGGTCCGCGCCCGGACCCAGGGGGGCGGTCGATCACGGCGCAATCCGGGCGACGACGAGCGAGCGACGAACGGCGCCGGATGATAGCACGCCGTCCCGCCAACGGACGAAACCGCCCGTTCGTTGGGAAGCGAGGTGCTAGACTCCCCCCGGTACTGCCCGGCCCCGGTCCGGGGCCGGTTGGAAAGGAGCCCACGGTGCGACCACGCCCCTACGCTTCGGCCCCGCCCGCGCCGCCGCGCCAGTTCGCCGCGCTGGCCGCGGCGTTGGCCTTCTGCGCCCTCTTGCTCAGCGGCGTGCTTGTCTCGCCCAACGGCAGCGTGGCGGCGGGGCAGGAGGCCGACGCCGGGACGGCCACCCCGGCCGGGACGCCGACGGCGAATGACCTGCTGTCGCGGGCCAGCCGGCGGCTGGCGGAGACGGAGTCGGTCCGCTTCGCCCTCTCGGTCGAAGGGGAGACCTACCTCGACCCAGGCGGTCAGATCCAGCTGCTGGGGGCCGAAGGAACCCTGCTCCGGCCCGACAGGGTGAGCACGTCGTTCCAGGCCGAGGTCGTCGGCCAGGTCGTCACCCTCGACCTGATCTCGATCGGCGCCGACTCCTGGACGACCAACCTCTTGACCGGGGAGTGGGAACCGGCGCCGCCCGAGTTCACCTACCGGCCGGCGATCCTGTTCGACAATCAGCAGGGGATCGGGCCGGTGATGGACCGCGTCAGCGACGCCCAGCTCCTGGACGACGACGAGCTGGATGGGCGGAAGGTGGCCCGCGTCCGGGCGACCGTCGACGAGGAGGTGATCGGTCCGTTGACCGCCTTGACGATGACCGGCTCGCCGGTCACGGTCGACCTCTGGATCGACCGCGAGACCGACGATCTGCTGCGGGCGCGGCTGGCCGAGCCGGAGGACGACCCGACGCGGGCGATCTGGACGCTCGACGTCTCCGAGCACGGGGACGAGGTCACGATTGAGCCGCCGGTCTAGCGCGACGCTCCGCCCCGCCGCCGGCCGCGCCGTCCCCACTGGCGTCGGGGAGGAGACGGACGAGGCGGCGGAGGTCCGGGGCGGGGCGGGGCGGGCGCTGGCGGCGGCGCTGCTGGCGGTCTTCATCGGGGCGCTCGACCTGACAGTGATCGCGACGATCCTGCCGCCGATGGTGGCCGACCTGCGGGTCAATTCGGCCGACGTCGACCGCTACGTCTGGATCGTCAACGGCTACCTGCTCGCCTACGTGGTGGCGATCCCGATCGTCGGCCGCATCTCGGACCTGATCGGCCGGCCGCGGACGTTCCAGGCCGCCCTGGCGGTCTTCCTCGTCGGCTCGGTCTGGTGCACGGTCGCCGACAGCCTGAGCTGGCTGATCGCCGGCCGGGTGATCCAGGGGATCGGCGGCGGCGCCCTGCTGCCGGTGACGATGGCGCTGGTCGGCGATCTGCTGCCGCCGGCGCGGCGGCTGGCGGCGCTCGGGATCGTCGGCGCGGTCGACACCCTCGGCTGGGTACTGGGACCGATCTGGGGGGCGACCGTCGTCGGTCTGCTGCCGGGCGAGGAGCCATGGCGGTGGGTGTTCGCCGTCAACGTGCCGCTCGGCTTGATCGCGGCGGTCGCGATCGCCCGGACCGTACCGCGGGCGGTCGGCCGGGG
>JBBSNJ010000487.1:0-3514 GCA_038232775.1 Thermomicrobiales bacterium | reverse complement strand
TCGTCGCCGCGCTGGAGCCAATGGACGGGGGTGAGCTGGAATCCGGCTGAATGTGGGCAGTTCCCGCCAGAGGCCCTCACTCCTAGCCCCTCTCCCGCCGCGGCGGGCGAGGGGAGCCGCTCCCGAATGCCGGAGCAGCACGGTTCAATCGAATTCCGTGTGAGACGGTTGAGGCGGCTTCCGTAAGAGTCGGCACAAGGTCGCTACTGGTGGCCGGAGCGCGGTCCTTATCCCTTCTGCTCCGCTCAGGGCAAGCTCCCGACCCCCTTGCCCCTCCCTGGGGCGCGGGAGCGGGGAGCGTTGCCATGACGCGGACGCGTCACGATTCAACTGGCGCCGTCACGTCCCCCTTCGCTCCCCTCTTGGCAAGGCTCCGGCTCGGCCCTCGCTCGCTTCCTCGGGACGCGCGGCAGAGCGAGCGGGGTGGGGGCCGGAACCCTCGACTGCGCCCGTCATCGGTGGGGGGTCGTGCTCGCCGCGCCCGACGCAGGGCGGGTGGCGCCGACCGGCCCCAAGATCGCGGTGCTTGATCGAGATTGGTGGGAGGGGCGAAGCGCTCTCCGGTCGGTGGTCCGTGGCTGGAAACCGAGGGCCGGGCTATTGCAGGCGGCACGAAGAGCGGCGGTCCCGATTGTGCTGAACCTCCAAAACGCGCCGCAGCGCTGGAGCCGGAGGCGGCGTCTTCGTCCCGCCGGCCAGCGTCGCGAACACCCTGGGAAGGAGGGACGCCGCATGGTCAGGGATTCAGTCTTCGCCGGACCGCCGGTTTCGCCGGCGGTGCAAACGGTCGGGCGGGGCGCCGCGGTCTACCCCGATCTCTCTGTGCCCGCTCTCTACGAGCAGGCGCTGGGGCGGGGTGAGGGGCAGCTCGGTGGGGACGGTCAGCTCGTGATCGCCACCGGTGCCCACACCGGGCGCTCCCCCGACGACAAGTTCGTGGTGCGGCGACCCACCTCGGAGGATGTCTGGTGGGGAGCGATCAACCAGCCTCTGCCGCCCGCCGCCTTCGAGCGCCTGCGGGGCGACGTCGAAGCTCATCTCGGGCGACGGGAGCGATTCATCCAGCACGTCGCGGCCGGCGCCGACCCAGACTACCGCCTCCCGGTCCGCCTCGTCACCGAGCGGGCGTCGCACGCCCTCTTCGCCCGCAATCTCTTCCTCGTCCCGGCTCCGGACGGTCCCGATTCTGGACCGGGCCATGCCGACAGGGCATCGGAGGTCACGATCCTCCACGCGCCGGGTTTCGCCGCCGACCCCGATCGTCACGGCGTCGACTCGGGCACGGCGATCGCCCTAGATCTCGAGCAGCGTGCGATCGTCATCGTCGGTACCGCCTACGCCGGCGAGATCAAGAAGGCCGTCTTCACCCTCCTGCAGTACCTCCTGCCGCAGCGGGGCGTCGCGACCATGCACTGCTCGGCCAACGCCGGCGCGGACGACGACGTCGCCCTCTTCTTCGGCCTCTCGGGGACGGGCAAGACGACCCTCTCCAACCAACCCGGCCGCACCCTGATCGGGGACGACGAGCACGGGTGGTCGGAGCAGGGGGTTTTCAACTTCGAGGGGGGGTGCTACGCCAAGTTGATCGGCCTCTCGGCCGCTGCCGAGCCCGAGATCTACCGGGCCAGCCACCGCTTCGGCGCCCTGCTCGAAAACGTCGTCCTCGACCCCCGCAGCCGAGAGCCGCGCCTGGACGACGACTCCCGGACCGAGAACACGCGGGCCGCTTTTCCCCTCGCCTTCCTCGACCGCGCCTCGCCCGACGGTGTTGGCGGGCACCCCCAAACCGTCGTCTTTCTCGCCGCCGACGCGTTCGGCGTCTTGCCCCCGGTCGCTCGCCTCAGCCCCGAGCAGGCGATCTGGTGGTACTTGACCGGCTACACGGCCAAGCTGGCGGGGACCGAGCGCGGCGTCGACGAGCCAGAGGCGACCTTCTCCGCCTGCTTCGGCGCGCCCTTCCTGCCGCTGCCGCCCCTCCGCTACGCCGACCTGCTGGGGGAGAAGCTGCATCGCCACCAGCCGAGCCTGTGGTTGGTGAACACCGGCTGGAGCGGTGGCTCCTTCGGCGCCGGCGAGCGGATGCCGATCGCGATCACACGCCGCATCGTCGGGGCGATCCTCGACGGATCGCTGGCCGCAATCCCGACCGAGACCGACCCGGTCTTCGGGCTGGCCGTGCCCGCTGCCTGTCCCGGCGTTCCGGAGCACCTGCTGCGGCCACGCGCGGCCTGGACCGACCCCGAACGCTACGATCGGACCGCCGCCCGCCTCGCCCGGGCGCTGGCGGCCAACTTCGCGACCTTCGCCGAGTCGGTCGCCCCGGCGGTCGCGGCGGCGGGGGTCCGCCCCAGGGGGTGATCTAGGGAGGGTGTCCCGCTTCTGATCGCGGGAAGGTCGGGCCGATATCAGTCGGGGTAGCTGAGTCTCCAGCGCTTTGCGGAAGCGGCGGGCTGGGGCCGCGGCGTTGGGCTGTGGGACATGGTCGCCCCGCGGGCGACGGGCACGGCAAGCAGCGCCCCGACTATCGGTCGTGGCCGGTCAGGCTCTTTGCAGACCGCTCAAGGCGGATCGAGGGCATTCTGGGGAGCCGCCGGTTCGTGCCCTGCTCCCGGCGTCGTGGAGTCCGAAGGAACAGGGGGGCGCCCCATAAAGAACGCTGCCGGCGAGATGGCAGCTGGATCAGCGGCGGCGCCCCGCGACCGCCGCCCGCGGCCGGTTCCAGCCCCCCGCCGCCCGGCTGGTCCGCACGAAGGTTTCGGGGAGGGCGCCGCTGGCGAAGACGGCCAGCAAACCGATGCCGGCGCCGAGGAGGAAGAGCGCCTCGTAGCCGCGCTGATCCGCGATCAGCCCGCCGGCGCTGGGGGCGAGCGCCAACACCGCCAACAGCGCGTTCGTCAACCCGGCGTAGGCGCCCCGCAGCCGGGCCGGCACCGCTTCGGCCAGGTAGCCGAAGTTGCTCCGTGCCTGCCCCGCCATCGAGGCGCCGAGCGCGGCGAAGGCAACCCCGAAGGCGATCGTCAAAGGCTCCCGGTCGCCGATCCAATCGCGGTAGAAGTCGCTGCCCGGGAGGTAGAGGAGCAGCAGGGCCAGCAGTGGCGGTATCAAGCGGAGCAAGGCCGAGAGCTGGAGCGCGGCCTTCTCCCCCTGGCGGGCGGCGAGGGCCACCCAAAGGGGGCCCGCCAAGAGTCGCCCGGCGACGAAGGCGACGACGTAGCCGCCGACCGCGCTCGCCGGCGCTCCCAACCGGCTGGCCGCGAAGATGATCAGGAACGGATCGACCAGCGCCGCCAGCGACAACAGCCCGCGGAAGAGGAGGACGCGGCGGAAGCGGCCGTCCCCGAGCGCTTCCGGCAACGCCCGCAGCGCTGCCGTCGGCGCCGAACCACGGCTCTCAGCGACCCGAATCGGCTCCCGCAGGGTGGCGACGAAGAACGCGGTCGCCAGTTGGCAGACCGTCGCCGCCAAGAACAGGAGTGCGAAGTTGCGAGGGTAATCGACCTCGCCGTCGGCGAGC
>JBBSNJ010000486.1:0-3526 GCA_038232775.1 Thermomicrobiales bacterium | reverse complement strand
TAGCCCTCGCCGGCGAGGGCCTCGTTGGGGATCGATCCCTCGACGACGAGGACGAAGGGCTCGAGCTCGCCGGCGTCGGCCTTCCACCACCAATCGATGAAGTCGTCGCCGGTGTCGAAGTCGATCAGGGGCCAATGGAACCGCACCCCGGGCAGCCCTGGCAGGGCCCCGAGCGCGATCTCTTCGATACTCGGCTGCGTCGCCGCGGTGAGGGCGACCGAGTCGCCGTCGCAACTTAACCCAGCGTTGATCCAGAGGACGTGGACGACCGTCTCGTCCGGGGCCGGGGGTACCGTCGCCATGCCGGTCCACCTCCTTGTGGTCCGTCGCCGCCAACCGCCGTTTGTCCGAGGCCACCTTGAATGGGATACGTTCTGCACTCTATCACAACCGCACGCTCGATGCGCCGCAGATGATCGCCGGATCGCCGGCCCGCCCCGAGCCGGAGCCGGGCCGGCTCCCCCAACGTCGATCGCTGGGCGCCGCCCCGGCACCGCCTGACTCGGGAGCGGCGCCGAATCGCCGGTCTGGTCGACCCGGCTCCGGTCTGCGGCACGCCGAAGCCGGAGCGGCGGCGAATCGGCGCCACCACCTCGCCCGTCTCGGCCGGTGGGAGGAGCCGGCCCACTGCCGGACGGCGGGGCCGGCCGGGGGGCCGAGCTGGGTGCCGGGGGCGACCGTCAGGCGCGGCTCGCGGCGCAGGCGCTTGACCTTGCCGGCGCCGGCGGCCGTCGTCGCGGAGAGCGTCCCCCCGCGGGCGACCAGCCAGGCTGGGGTAGCGACGGCGGTGCCGTCGCGCTTGAAGGTGGTCAGGAGCACGGCGCGGGAGCGCGCGGGGTGGCCGAGGTCGGGAAGGACGGGGTGGCCGCCGGAGGTCGCGCGGCGACGACAGCGGTCGTCCCGGATCCTCCTGGTGCGTTGCGTCGGCGGCGATCAGCCCTTGGTCGCGATCGCGGGTGCCGAAAGCTTCGGCTTGCACGCGTGTCGATGTCGGGGCAATTCGCACTCGGCCCCCGTCTCCGTTGCCCGCTCCCGAGCGTCGGGTGGCCCTCCCGGCCGCGCTCGGCGGCAGGCCGAGGGGCAGGGAACCGCGGGCCGGGGGGGAATCATCCCCGGCGCGGCCCGCGAGGAGGGATCGCCAACTCCATGTCGATCGCCCCGCCAGGGGCGGTCTCCTTTCTTCGCGTGGGGTCGGTTGGTCAACCAACCGGTCTCAGGCAAGCGAAGTGGGGAGAAGGCTCTTCTTCGTCGCTAACGGGGGGGGCAGCGGCGATTCCTCGTCGAGGAAGGGACCAATCAGTCGCCCGAGCAGATCGTGCGCGCGGTCCAGAGTCGAAGTCGGGACCGGCCAAACGCTGGAGCGCGAGACCGTCGAAGCAGGCGAGGAGGACCGCGGCCAGGGCCTCGATCTCGTCCCCCTCCTCGTTGTCGTCCCCGCCCGAGCCGGCGAGCCAGGGCGCACGGGCGACGGGGCGGACGACGCCGTCGATGCCGACGCGGGAGCGGGCGAGCGATCGGCAGAGGGCGGGAGCGCGGAGGCCGAGAGCGAAGAGCTCGGAGCGGAGCCGGCACCAACCCGGCCGCCACTCGAGGCGATCGCGGGCCACACCGAGGGCGGCGGCGACCGACCCCCCGCCGCGCCCGCTCCTGAGCCGCCGAGCCGGTCGGCGGCAGCACCGAACTCTGTTTTGAGGTGGGCGATGACCTCCAGCAACAGTTCGTCCTTGGAGCGGAAAGAGTGGTGGCAGAGCCCGGACGCGAGCCCCGCCTGGCGGGCGATCTCCTTGACGGTGGTCGCGTCGTACCCCCGCTCGGCCCGCAGGGAAGCCGCGGCCGCGACGAGGCGACGGCGCGGTTCACCGAGATCGGTCGCCTGTTGGCCCCGGTCGCGAGGGGATCGGTTGGTCATGCAACCAACTGGACCGGTCGGCAGCGCGGTCGGTCAACCAGCGGGGTCGTGGCGCCCAGCGCCAGCCGGGCGGGCTGTGACACGCCGACAGGCCCGCGGCCGAGATGGCGGCCGCGAGCTTGCCGGGAGTGAGGGCCGGGGGAGGGAAGGGACCGTACCCAGGCCACTCAATCCCTAGAACGTTCGCGGCCTCCTGATCGTTCCGCCCTCTTCGGGCTGTTGTGCCCGATCGGCACCGCCGCGGCTCTCCCGTCTACGCCTCCGGCGTGTCCTCGACTGGCTCAGCGACCGCGTAGGCGAGCTCGAACTGGACATAGGCGGTGACCGCGGGTTCGGTCGTCGGGTCGAAGGTCGGGAGGTAGAGCCCCTGGTAGGGGGCGGGGGGCACCACCGCGGTCGGGCAGCCGTAGCCGCTGCCGTCGTTGTAGCCCGGCACCTCGCTCGCCAGCAGCAGCCCGCCGAGCTCGACGTCGAGCGCCTCGGCCACCGCCTCGGCCCGCTCGCGGCCGTCGTCCGCCGCCCGCGCCCGGGCGTCACGCAGCAACGCCTCGCAGGCGTCGATCCCGTACCCGGCGCCGACCGACTCGACGTAGAGACCGGCGAACCCGGCGGCGGTGGTCGCGGCTTCCACCAGCGCCGCGGCCTGATCCATGGTCGCCTCGTCCAGCTCGATCAGGACCTGGGCCGAGCCGGGACCGAACCCGCCGCCGAAGGCCGGGGCGACGATCACCGCGACGGCGTCCACCGGCGCGCCGCCGGCGACCACCGCCCCGACCACCGGCCGCACCTGGGCCTCGGCCAACGGCGGCGGCTGGTTTGGCCCGACCCCCGGCACCACATCCCCGGCGACGACCGTCGCGTAGGGATCGATCGCCCGGAGGACGAGCTGGATCCGGCCCCGCTCGGCCGGAGCACTGGCCCCGCCGCTGCCCACGACGGCGATGCTCGGACGGCCATCCAGAGCCAGCCGGGAGGACGGTCCCGCGGGACCGGGACCGGGGCCAGCCCCAGCCCCTTGGGCCACGGCGCCGCCTCCCGCCCCGCCCACGAGCAGCCCGGCGAGCGCGAGCCCCCCGAGCCGGCGGCGGATCGACACGAAGCGGCGGGTCTGGGTCGCGACCTGATCGGTGTCCATGGTGGTGAGCTCCTCCCGCCTCGTCGCGGACGAGTGGCGCGTGCCGATCACCGGGTCCCGGTTGCGGCCGCCGGCGGCGGCGGCCGGCCGGGGATTGAAACGTCGGGCCGAGGATGAGGAGGCAGGCCCGCCCGGAGGGGTCTCCCCATCCCCGAGAGGCGCGGACTCCCACGCCTCGCCGGGGGTGGGGCCGGTTGGGCCCGCCGTCTCCCCCAACGTTCGAGGAGGGAGCGGGGTTTCGGCGCCAGCGATGGACGGTCGCGGCGCCGAGGGTGCGGGGATGGTCGCGGGCGCGGTGGCATCGCTCGACACCGGCAATCCCGGGCAGTAGACTTACCTGAATGAACAGTCATTCATTTCTGCTCCAAGTAGGAGTTCCGGCGTGACCGTCCCCGATCCTCTCCCCTCGAAGCGCGACCGCATCCTCGACGCCGCCGCCGAGCTCTTCGGCGAGCGCGGCTTCCACCGCGCCACCGTCCGCG
>JBBSNJ010000485.1:0-3534 GCA_038232775.1 Thermomicrobiales bacterium | reverse complement strand
CGGCGCACCGGGGCTGCACCTCGTCGTCAGCCACCGCGGGGCCACGCTTGGCCCCCTGCTCGGCCGCCTCGTCGCCGCCGAGCTCCTCTCCGGCGCCGCCGATCCCCGCCTCGATCGCTTCCGGCCCGACCGCCTGGTCGGCGCCCCCGCCCCGGCTGCGGCGGAGCAGGAAGGCGGGCGACCGACGCTCGGGGAGCCCAGTCGCGCCGACCCCGCCGAGGCGCCTGTCGCTCCCGATCGGTGAGCGGGGGCCGACGCCGCGGGCAGCCCCGGCCGAGCGTCACCCCGCCGCCCGCAGCCGGTCCCGCAGCCGGTCCAGCGCCTGGCGCCGCATCGAGTGGACGTGCTTCTCCGGCAGCTCCATCTCGGCGAAGGTGCGGGGGGAGCCGTCCGGCCGGAAGATCGGGTCCCAGCCGAAGCCAAGCTGCCCGGCGGGGGCCGCCACGATCACCCCCCGCGTCTCGCCCAGAAAGAGCTCGACTTCGCCGCCGTCGCAGTAGGCGACGGCGGTCCGCGCCCGCGCCGCGCGGTCGGCCCCGGGCGGAATCAGCCCGCAGACGCCGCCGGCGCCGATCGTCCCCAGGAACCAGCGGACCAGGGCGCCGGGGAGGCCGTGCAGGGCGTCGACGTAGAGACCGGTGTCCTCGACCACGACGGAGCGGCCGGCCCGCGCGAAGGCGGCCAGCGCCTTGTGGCGGGCGACTTCGGCCACGTCCAGCGCCTGGATCTCCGGCAGGTCGAGGTCGAGCCGCTCGACCGGGGCGCCGAGGAAGGCCTCGACCTCGCGGACCTTGCCGGCGTTGCTCGAGACGAAGAGGAGTGGGGCGGGCATCGGGCCTCCCAGGAGCGGGTCGTGGCGGCCGGCGCCCGCGAGCGTGTTTTCCGCGGGAGCCTGATCGTTCCCCCCTTCGGGCGCGGGGCAAGGGGGGGGACGTCTCGTCGCATGGTAAACTGTTGCCTCGATCTCGCCGCCGGCACGGGGCCGGCGGCGCGCCGCGTCCGGCCCCTAGCCCCCGATCCCCGCCGAGTTGCCGCCATGTGCCCCGTCGCCGTCAGTCCCCTCTCCCAGCGCCGCGTTGACCTCGCCCCGGCCGTGCCGGGCCTGGTCGCCGCCGTCGCCCCCGCGTCCCTGGCGATGGAGCTGGGGATCGAGCCGGGAGACCAAGTGCTGGGGATCAACGGGCACCCCCTGCAGGACGCGATCGACTTCCAGTTCCACGCCCAGGCCGAGCGGGTCACGCTCGACGTCGACCGCGGCGGATCGCTGCTGCGCTACGAGTTGGAGCTCGCCGGCGACGAGTTCTGGGGGATCACCTTCGGCGACGCCACCTTCGACGGCGTCCGCGTCTGCGAGAACGCCTGCCCCTTCTGCTTCATCAAGCAGATCCCGAAGGGGATGCGCCGCTCCCTCTACGTGATGGACGACGACTTCCGCTACTCGATGCTCTACGGCTCCTTCGTCACCCTGACCAACCTGAGCGAAGAGGACTGGCGGCGGATCGAGGCGGAGCACATCTCCCCCCTCCACGTCTCCGTCCACGCCACCGACCCCGACCTCCGGGTCGCCCTCGTCGGCAACCCGAAGGCCGGCCGGGTGATGGCCGACCTGGCCCGCCTCGAGCGGGCCGGGATCGACTTCCACGCCCAGCTCGTCCTCGTCCCCGGCGTCAACGACGGGCCACAGCTCGACCGCAGCCTGGCCGACCTGGCGACCTTCGGCCCCCGCTTGAAATCCGTCGCCGGCGTCCCGGTCGGCCTCTCCAAGCACGGCCAGGCCCGCCAGAGCAAGCAGATCCGGCTCTCCCGGACCTGCATGCGGACCCTTCCCAACAAGCAGATCGAGGTCCGCCGCTACCGGACCGCGGAGGCGGAAGCCGTCATTGCCCAGGCCGAAGGCTGGCAGGCGCGCTTCCGGCGCGAGCGGGGCGACACCTTCTTCTACCTCGGCGACGAGTTCTACCTGATGACCGGGCAGCCGGTCCCCGCCGCCGCCCACTACGGCGGCTTCCCCCAGATCGAGGACGGGATCGGGATCACCCGCCACTTCCTCGACGGGCTCGACCGCTCGCTGCGCCGGACCAAGCCGGGCGCGCTGGTCGGAGGCGACGGCGTGGTCGCCTGCGGCACCCTGATCGCGCCGACGATGCGGGGGGCGGTCGCCCGCTTCAACGCCCGCACGGGGGCCGCGCTCGAGGTCGTCCCGGTCGAGAACGACTACCTCGGCCCCGAGATCAACGTTTCCGGGCTGCTGACCGGGCACGACCTGCTGCGCGCCTTCGCCGGCCGCGCCGACGACCGCCCCCTCTACGTCTCCGACCGGATGCTCTCGCAGCGGACCGGCACCCTCCTCGACGACCGAACTCTGGACGGGGTCGGCGCCGAACTCGGCCGCCCGGTCGTCGCCGCCGGCGACCTCCCCGCCGTCGGCCGCGACCTCCGGGCTCGGTGCCGGCTGCGGCCGGCCGCCTAGCGGGCCACGGACGACGGCTGAGGGGACGGGTCGCGGTCGGACCGGGGGACGAGGGACGGTCTCCCGCCCGAAAACAGAATCTGTACACTACCCGTCCTCCTGTCGCTCCTGGACCCATCTGGGAGACGGCGTTGGTCTGGTCAAGGATCTGTTGCGATTTAGGCACCTGCCAGAAGGGATCGGAGGCAGCGCCGCCATGAGCAACGCAACGATCGAGAATCCGGTCATCAATGCGCCGTACGCGGAGCCAGCTCGGCACTTCGAGTTCACCGACGAGGGCATCACCGACCGCATCCTCGACGGCCGCCGCCCCAGCTCCTACTTCGTCCCGATTGCCAAGCCGAAGAAGAAGGGTGCCCAACTCGCCCTGCCCGACTGGACCAACGACCGGCTCCAGGAGAACCCGACGGTCAACGAGATCCGTGTCCGGGTCGATCTATGGCGCAAGGGCGGGTATGCCGGCGTCACGCCGACCACCCGCCGGCTGCTCGACTATTGGACCGACCCCGCTCGCGAGCGGCCCCTCTTCTTCTGCCAGATCGAAGCGCTCGAAACCGCGATCTATCTTGCCGAGGCCGCGAAGCGCTACGGCGACGCCTGGATCGACAACCGGTTACGGGAGGCGAACGACTCGTCCAACCCCGGCTTGCCACGGACTGCCTTCAAGATGGCGACCGGCAGCGGCAAGACGGTCGTCATGGCTATGCTGATCGCCTGGCAGGCACTCAACAAACTGGCGAATTCGCAGGACGCTCGCTTTTCCGATGCCTTTCTCGTCGTCACTCCCGGCATCACCATCCGCGACCGGCTGCGAGTGCTGATGCCGAGCGACCCCCACAACTACTATCGGGAACGCGACATCGTGTCGGCCCAGCAGATGGGGGACCTGGGGCGAGCCAAAATCCTCGTCACCAACTTCCACGCCTTCGGGCTGCGGGAGACGATCCAGGCGGGCAAGCTGACCAAGCGGTTGCTCGGCGCCGACGAGACTGGGGCATTCACCGAATCGCCCGGCGAGATGGTCCGCCGGGTCTGCCGCGAGCTCGGCACCAAGCGGAACATCG
>JBBSNJ010000484.1:0-3550 GCA_038232775.1 Thermomicrobiales bacterium | reverse complement strand
CTCAGGTAGATCCGGAACCGGTGGCGACGACGAACGGCCACACGGTCGTCCTCCCGGCCACACCGCCGCCTCCGGTCGCCGCACAGGCGGCTGAGGCCTCCCCCATTCCAAGCGATCGCGCTGCCGAGTCGGACACATCTCCGCTGAGCGCATCTGAGCGGCGCGCCCGCGCCGCTGCCCTGCGCGGACTCTTCTTGGCTCGCCAGCGCCGGTTCGACGCCGCGGAGCGGGCGTTCGCCGAAGCGATCCGGCTCGACCCCGCTCTCGATCTCGCCACCATCCCCACCTTCTGGGAGCTCGAGCGCTCCGCGCACGAGGGTGTGGTCCGCGTCTACGACGAAGGGGGACAGGGTCGCCAGGCATCCCTCCTCGCCGCCCGCCTCCACGAGCGCTTCCGCCCCCGCCTCGTTCCTTCCCGTCCTTCCCACGCCGACGGCACCATCCGCACCGCGGCCCCCTCCGTCTAACAGCCAGCGCGGCGCCACTCCAACCACCGACACGGGATCCGGGAGACCCCTTCGCCTTTTCTGCTACGGCGTCCGGCCCTCATCTCCAGCCCCTCTCCCGCCGCAGCGGGCGAGGGGAGCGGGGTCGCGGACCCTGGGGGGGACCGCCCACGATTCACCCGGATACCGTAGGAATCGAGCGCGACCCGTTGTCGTGGCCCGTCCGGCTATCGCTCTTCTCGAGCGGAAACGGGGGCCGGACGCCGCCGGGCGTCCCCACCCTGGTTCGGCTGACTCCCATCGAGTGTCGAGACTCGACAACCACCCCCCCTTCGCCCACGGCCCGAATCAGACCGTCTCCCGTCGTCCCCGTTCCCGCAGACCGGCGGCGACGAGCTCCAGACGATCCCCCGCCACCCGGTAGTACTTCGAGCCCCGCCGGGCCTCGACCACGACCAGACCGGCTCGTTCCAACTGTCCGAGGTGCCGCGACACCGCCGATTGGGCGAGCCCGAGCCGACCGACGATCTCCTGCGCGTACAACTCACCCCCACCTAGCAGGTCCAGGATCTTAAGCCGAGTGGGGTCCGCCACTGCCCGGAGCGCTTCGAGCAAGGCGTCGTCCCCGACGCCCACCAGGTGGCTGGCATGGGGGTCGACCCGGCCGCCCTCCCCCTCGGTCGCCCGTCGCCGGGAGAGCAGTTCCGGCCCCCCGAAGAAGACGATCAGATCCGGCGGATAGAGGATGTAGCTGACGAAGTCCCCAAGGTGGGGCGACGGGCAGAAGGTGGCGCAGCGCACTTCGTCCAACCGGCTAAGGAGCGGCACCGGCGGTCGGTGCCCGGTCAACTCCTCGAAGGCTGGCACGAAGCCCCGCTCCAGGACTGGCTCGGCCGCCCGCGCCGCCTCGAGCAGCTCTGGCCGCCGCGCACGAGACTCCTCGCGATAGAGCGTCTCCCAGACACCCCGGTAGAGCCCGATCGTGCGGGCCTTGAGCGCGGGCGGGTCGTTGACCAGGGCGAGGGCGTCGTCCAGCCGGGCAGCCGTCAGGCCCCGCTGGAGAGCCAGACGCCATCCCGCCGGCTCGCCGCCGAGGAAGGGCAGCTCCCTCGCCTGATCGCGGTGAACCCGCTCCAGGGCGTAGGCCGCCATCTCCCGATAGGCCGCCGCCGGGACGTCTTCGAGGAAGAGGAGGAGGTCGTCGAACTCGGCCGCTCGATGCTCGGATCGAAGCGGCTCAAACCGCATCACCGGCTCCTCGATGTAGTAGAGGAGCGGTCCGGAAAACCCGTGGAGGAGGTCGAGGTCGGCCCGCAGCGCCGGCGGCAGCGATGCTCGGGCCGCCGGTAGCCAGGGGTCGAGCCCCACGACCCGCTCCGCCCTCGAGAGCAGCGACAAGACCGACACCAGATCGAGCGGGAGGGAGACGACCGCGCCCAACTTGAGCGCCGGCGTGCCCGCCACCAATTCACCCATCGACCGACTCCGCCCAACGCCCCGAGTTAACGCTATGTCGATAATCGCATAGGCACCGCTCCGCCGCCACACCGCCGCGGCGGCGTGTCTTCCCTCTCGGCCTTGGTGCCTAGACAGGATCCGGCTGAACCATCCCGCCGTTAGGAGTTGGGACGTCTCCCCTGTCTCGCGCACGGGAGAGGGGCCGGGGGTGAGGGCTTCTTCCCTGGGCGCGGCAGCAGACACCCGGATTCCATATCAGGGACTGATCGTTCTTGGGTGCTGGGCGCGGGCCCGGCGGTCGCTCGTACCGCTCGGTGTCGACCCCCCGAGCCGCGGCGACGAACCCGGCTGAAGTCGGCTGGGGCTGAGGGCGGGCAAGCGGGAGGCCAGGGAGCACGAACCGGCACTCCATGCCCGGCTTTCCCCTTCCACCGAGCGGGAGTGCCAAGGCATAATGCGGCCGACACGTGGTCCGCTCCGCCCGTCGCCCGTTCTTCCCGTAGTTAGCCGGCCGCCGCCGGCCGAGGAAGCCGTGCATGGTTGATCCCGCAGGTCACGATCCCTACTGGTATAAGGACGCCCTGATCTACGAAGCCCCCGTCCGCTCGTTCTACGACAGCAGCGGCGACGGCATCGGCGACTTCCGCGGCATGGCCGAGAAACTCGACCACATCCGCGACCTCGGCGTCGACTGTCTCTGGCTCCTGCCGATGTACCCGTCGCCCCTCCAGGACGACGGCTACGATATCTCGGATTTCTATTCCATCCTCCCCGATTACGGCACCTTGGACGACTTCAAGCACTTCCTTCAGGTCGCCCACAGCAAGGGTCTGCGCGTCATCGCCGATTTGGTCATGAACCACACCTCCGACCAGCACCCCTGGTTCCAGGAAGGACGCCTCGACCCCGACTCCCCCAAGCGCGACTACTACGTCTGGAGCGAAGACGTCAGCCGCTACCCCGAGGCCCGGATCATCTTCACCGACACCGAGCCGTCGAACTGGACCTATGACCCGATCGCCAAGCAGCACTACTGGCACCGCTTCTTCTCCCACCAGCCCGACCTCAACTTCGACAATCCGGCGGTCTGGGACGAGATGCTGGAGATCACTCGGTTCTGGCTCCGCCTCGGTCTCGATGGCTTCCGTTGCGACGCCGTCCCCTACCTCTTCGAGCGCGACGGCACCAACTGCGAGAACCTGGAGGAGACGCACGGCTTCCTCCGCGCCCTCCGCCAGATGGTCGACGACGAGTTTCCGGGCAGGATCCTCCTCGCCGAGGCCAACCAGTGGCCCTCCGACGTCGTCCAGTACTTCGGCACCCCGGAGGAACCCGAGTTCCACCTGGCGTTCCATTTCCCGCTGATGCCGCGCATGTTCATGGCGATGCGGCAGGAGACCCGGACCCCGATCGTCGAGATCATGGGCCAGACGCCCGAGATCCCCGACAGTTGCCAGTGGGCGATCTTCCTCCGCAATCACGACGAACTGACCCTCGAGATGGTCAGCGACGCCGAGCGCGACTACATGTACTACGAGTACGCCAATGATCCGCGGATGCGACTCAACCTCGGAATCCGACGCCGGCTGGCGACACTGCTGGACAACGGTCGCCGGCAGATCGAGATGATGAATTCGTTGCTGCTG
>JBBSNJ010000483.1:0-3560 GCA_038232775.1 Thermomicrobiales bacterium | reverse complement strand
GTTCCCGGCGCCGCGCGGCTCCCACTAGACCCCTGCTGCCTGACCCGCCAGCCCGCCGCCCAGGTAGAGGAAGAGCCAGCGGACCCGTCCCAGGCGTCGTTCGACGGGGGGGGCCGACGATCGCCGGCATTGCCAGGTTGGACACCAGCGCGGGCCAGCCGTCGGCGTGGACGAGGAGGGCTGTCGCGAGGCGGCCACCGTTCGCCGCCGGCGGGGTCGCGGCGCAGGGCCGCTTACGATCTCCGGCCGCACGAACTGGGCGCCGGTGACGGCCCCGGTGAGGAGGAGGAGACCGAAGGTGGCGATCGGGAGCTGACCCGGCCGCGACCCTCGCGCTTCCGCCTCGGCGGTGGCACGGCTTGGTCTATCGTCGGGACCGACCATTGATGAAGATCGGTGGTCGGGCTGGGCTAGGCGCTGCGGGCGAGCTCAGGGGCGAGCGGGGTCAGGGCGCCCTCGGCGACGGCCTCGTCGACCTGGCTGCCGTAGATCGTCAGGTCGCGGCCGTCGGCAGCGCGGAAGACGACGACGAGGGCGCCGAACGGGTCGCGCTCGAGACGGTCGACGGTGACGGGTTGGCTCGGGGAGCGGTCGCCGGGCCCCGGTTGGGCGAAGCGCTGACCGGGGGCGAGGGCGGAGATTGGAGAGATCGCGCGCATCGAGAAACTCCTAAGATCGCTGCACAAGGACGCTCGATCTAATGCGGTCAGCGTCTACCGACCGCTGCCTTTGCTCTCCATAACGCACGGTGCGGACCCCCGGTGTCGGTGGGCGATCACCGGATCGTGATCGACGGCTGGAAACGAGGCGGGTCGCCGGATGCATCTTGCTGGCGGAACGCGAGGGTGTCTGCTTGCTGTCTCGGGCGGTGGCGATTGGGCGACCAGGCCGGGATCGGGCCTGGGCGAGAGCAGGGAGCGAGCATCTGCTGTCCAGGCGCGGCTAACCTTCTCCTCCGAGATCCGGGTGATGGCGGTCGGTTCGCGGAGGAACGCGCTGACCCCGGCCCCCTCTCCTCCGGACGGTTCGGCGTTCGGCCGAGATTGGCGGCTGCCACCCACTGATCCAGCGGCTTTCGGCGGTCGAACGACGCCGCGTCCAGCCGCTACGGCGAGGTCTTGGACCAGCTTCTCGGCGATAGAGTGGCCTTCGAACCTCCGCCCGGTGGCCAGAAACCAAACGATCCGGGAGAGAGGGGGTCCGGGATGGGGGGACGGTGAGAAGATGTGTATGTGGAGTCCAGCGTCTCGATCGGTACTGATTGCTCGGGCGTGGCTGATCGGACACGGTGAGTCGGGCACGGGTGTGCAGACCGAGGAGACGAGAGAGCAAGGTGCCTCGGCCCCCCGAACATCGGCGCGAGGAGTCGCCCTGCCGGCAGCCTCACTCTCTCGTGCCGTCCGGCGAAGGCGACGCAAGACCCGGCGGTCGCTGGAAGCCACCGGTCACGGCCGAAAGCGCGTTTGCGATTCCCAGCAGCCGCGATTCGCCCCACCGTCTGCCGACGATCTGCACCCCGATGGGGAGACCGTCGCTGTCTTGCGTTGCCGGCAGCACGA
Source organism: Thermomicrobiales bacterium (assembly GCA_038232775.1). Classification (GTDB taxonomy): domain Bacteria; phylum Chloroflexota; class Chloroflexia; order Thermomicrobiales; family UBA6265; genus JBBSNJ01. The sequence goes on along the minus strand of JBBSNJ010000483.1, from coordinate 2,001 downwards.
TTGCAGGGTGGCCCGTGTCATTGAAGAGGGACGTGTAGGCGTTGACCAACCAATAGTTGACGGCCGCACCATCAACGTCCAGCGACGTTCCCGTATCGCGGTGTGGAAACGCGGTCGTCATCGCCGGCGGACACAGGAGGATGTCCCACTTCCGGAAAAATCGCTCCCAGGCAACGATGGACCGATCACGCTGGTCAAGTGCCGTCAAGTATTGGGCGAGGGTGGTCGGATCTCCGTTCTCCTCAGGTTGGAAGGCGCCGATAACCATGCCGATGAGGTCGCCGACGCGTCGAAGCTCCTGGTTGAAGTCCAACGTCGGCAGTGCCGCCTCCTCAACCGCGGCGCCGAGGGAATCGAGGGACCGCGCGAGGTCTTCGACCGCGTCACGAATCGCCGCCGCCACCGGCAGGCCCGGAAAGGTGGGCGCGACCGCAACCCGTATGTTCTTCAGCTCGAGTTCGGGCACGTCGTCGATTGGCACCGCGGGAACGTCGGTATCCCGCCCGTCCGGCCCGGCGATGATTCGGTAGAGCAATCCAAGATCCTGGGGGCAGCGGGCCATCGGTCCGACGCAGGACATGATGCGGACACCGCGAGGCGGGGGGAGGCCGGGGATCAACCCGTCCAGCGAGACGCGGTGCTCGGTCGGCTTGAGTCCGAGAATGCCGCAGAAGTGCGTCGGAATGCGGATCGAACCGGCCAGATCGGTGCCGATCTCAAACGGCGTCATGCCGGCGGCGAGCGCCGCTGCCGCGCCTCCGCTCGACCCGCCCGGCGTGCGCTCCACGTGCCACGGGTTGTTGGTGCGGCTGAAGATCGGGTTGGCGGTTTGGCCGGGATCGCCGAGCATCGCGGCGGCGTTGGTCTTGCCGATGAGGACGCCACCGGCCTCTTTGAGGCGGACCGCCACCGTGCCGTCCGCCTCTGGCACGTGGTCCAGCGTCGGAGCGCCGGTCGTGGTCCGCAACCCCGCCGTGACGTGGGCGTCTTTCAGCGTGAAGGGAACGCCATGCAGGGGCCCCCACACCTCGCCGCGGGCAAGGGCGTTGTCGGCGCTTCGCGCCCGCTCACGCGCCCCATCAACATCCAGGGAAACGACGGCGTTGAGGGCGGGATTGCGCTGGTCGATCTGAGTCAGGTGCGCCTCCAGCACCTCCTCCGACGAGACGCGGCCCGCCCGGATGGCGGCGGCCATCTGCGTCGTGCTGGAGAAGACTACCTCGGTCGCAAGTGCGTGGGATTGTTCGCCGCGGACTCCGGTTTCGCCATCGTTGCTCAGGATCGTCACGTCACTGCCTCCCACATCCGTCGACCTGCCTCGCCACGAATTTGTCGTTCGGCACCGTTCCAGATCGACACCGGGAGTCGCGACACGGACCGCGCTCGAACCATGGTGCCGGGGAGGCCGACCTTCACTCCCTACTTGCACCCCCACGGACAATTTAGGGCCTCCGGAACCGCAACCGGTGACCCGAGACCAGATTGTCCGAGAGGCAGCCCTCGGTCCTTCTCTCGCTGCGACAGGCGAGGGGAACGCGTCCGTCAGGCGCGAGCGGAACGGTTCAACCGGATAGGGTAGGAGCTCCGCCTGGTCTCAGCTTGTAGATCGGGGCGACGGTAGCGGGCGCGCAGATCAGCGCGGGTATCACAGCGGCGGGGTAGCCGGAGCGCCGAGGGAGCGTCGGGGCGGCAGGGTATACTTTGTCTACATAATCGCGTCACGTGGGGAGGACGAGCATGGCTGATCAACCGCGCGGGCTTGGCCCGCGAGCCGATCGCCTCCGGGGCTGGCAGACGTTGCCGGGCTTGTCGCTGTTCGCCCTGATGCTCGGCGCGCTCCTCCTGATCCTCCAACCGCTTGCCGGGGCGCAGGGGCGGGACCAGGTCGACGTCGTCCGGGTCGATGGCGCGATCACGCCGCCGATGGCGCGCTACGTCGAGGGGGCCATCGAGCGGGCGAGCGAGGACGGGGCGGCAGCGGTCGTGCTCGCGATGGACACC
>JBBSNJ010000482.1:0-3582 GCA_038232775.1 Thermomicrobiales bacterium | reverse complement strand
CGGTCGCGGCGTCGACGGGCGCTTCGGGCTCGGCCAGTTGCGCCCCGGCCGACGGCGGACCGGCGGAGCCGGCACTCTCGCTCGGCGACGGCGGCGGTTGGCCGGCGACCCCGGCCGCGCCTTGGATCGGCTGCTCGCCGCCCTCGGTCGGGGCGGGCGGGCCGCCGGGCTCGGGGGTAGGCGCGGTCCTAGCGGCGCGCGACTGGGCCTGGCGGGTGAGGCGGGCGGCCTCGTTCTGGGCCGCGGCGTAGGCGGCGGCGGCGGCCTCTTCGGCCGCGAACTCGGCGTCCTCGACCGCGCGGGGATCAATCGGCTTCGGCTCGTAGGCCGTCACCATGTAGCGGATCACCTGGGTGTTGAGCTTCAGCTCCCGTTCCATCTCGTCGACCTGCTCTGGGCCGAGGGAGAGGTGGAAGACGGTGTAGTAGCCATCGCGCAAATCCCGGCCGCCGTTGCGGATCGGGTAGGCGAGGCGGCGGCGGCCCCAGGGGGAGTCGCGCAGGGTCTCCGAGACGGCGCCGCCGGCCCCGGTCACATGCCCGGTGATCCGGTCGAGCGCCGGTTCGATCTCCTCCTCCGGCACTTCGGGGTGGAGGACGGTCATCAACTCGTAGGTTCGAGGCTCACGAGCGTAATCGCGCAAGGAGGCCCCCTTCTCTGGGCTTGCCCCGCCCGGTTCGCGGCCTCGGGTTGCGCGCCCGGACCACCGGTTCGGAGCAGAAAGGCGTTCGACGATTGCCGGCCGGTCGCGGCCGGCCAAGGATTGTAGCACAGCCGGCACGGTCGTTCGGTTTGAGCCGAAGGGCTCCGCCCGTCGCCGCTACGAGACGAGGGTCAGACCGAGGACGCGGCCGAGCTCTCGCAGGGTCGCCTGGGCGTCGCGGATGTCGTCCTCCTCCGGGGCTTCGAGGATCGACTGGCTGACCTCGGCGATCGCCTCGATCGCGACCGGAGTGTTCAGGTCGTCGTCGAGGGCGTTGTAGAAGCGCTCGCGCAGAGGGCCGACGTCGACCACCTCCTCGACGCCGTAGGCCGGGAAGTCGACCGCTTCGCGCAGGTCGCCGGCGAGGCCGGACCAGCGTTCGACGTCCCCGTCCTCGAACTCCCAGGGACTCCGGTAGTGGTGGGCGGCGAGGGTCAGCCGGATCGCGTCCGGGTGGAAGCTCTGGAGCAGATCGCGGGCGAGGACGAGATTGCCGAGCGACTTGCTCATCTTCTCGCCCTGGTACTCGAGCATCCCGACGTGCATCCACCAGCGGGCGAACGGCTCGACGCCGGTCGCCAGCTCCGACTGCGCGATCTCGCACTCGTGGTGGGGGAAGATCAGGTCGGCGCCGCCGCCGTGGATGTCGATCGTCGGCCCCAGGTAGCGGGAAGCCATCGCGCTGCACTCGATGTGCCAGCCGGGGCGGCCGGGGCCGTAGGGGGACTCCCAGGTCGGTTCGCCGGCGGCGGCGGCCTGCCAGAGGACGAAGTCGAGCGGGTCGCGCTTGTTCGGGTCGTCCGGGTTGTTGCCGCGCTCGTTGGCGACCGCCAGCATCTCCCCCCGCGGCAGCTTGCTCAGCTTGCCGAAGCCGGGGTCGGTGGCGACGGCGAAGTAGACGCTGCCGCCCGCTTCGTAGGCGTGGCCCTCGGTCACCAGGCGCTCGATCAAGACGAGCATCTCGGCCACATGGTCGGTCGCCTTGACGTAGTGGTCCGGCATCGCGGCGTTGAGGTCGCGCAAGTCGGTCAGGAACCGCTCGGTCTCGCGGCGGCCGAGCTCGTCCCACGCCAGGCCGACCTCCTTGGCCTTGCGCAGGATGTCGTCGTCGATGTCGGTCACGTTCTGGACGTAGGTGACGTCGAGCCCCTGGCCCCGCAGGTGTCGGATCAGGACGTCGAAGGTGAGGTAGGTGAAGGCGTGGCCGAGGTGAGTGATGTCGTAGGGCGTGATGCCGCAGACGTAGATGCCGACCGCGCCGTCGCGGGGAACGAAGGGCTCGATCCGCCCCGACTCCGTGTTGAAGAGCTGCATCCCCTGGTGCTCCGCTCCGCCCGCGTTCGTCTTCCGTCGCCGTGGGGCCGGACGCCCCGGACTTCGCCGGCCGCGACCTGCCGAAGCGGGCCGTCCCCGCTCCCGGAGTATACCCGGGCGGTTCGCTCACCGGCAGCGGCCAGCCGGCGGGCGAGGGCGAAGCTGGGGCGGCGGCCGGCCGGATCGACCATGGTATGATCGCGCCGTGGCCCCGTTGGCGCGAGAATTGGACCGGAGCAGGGCGCCGCGCCGCGGCGACCGAGGGGGGACACCGGTGCGGGACGATCGAGACCGGCGCTCGGTCGCGCGGATCGGGCTCTCGCTTGGCGCCGGCCTGGTGCTCGCCCCCCTCCTCGCCGGCTGCGGCAGCTACGGGGCGCCGGCGGCGGCCCCGACCTCCCCGCCCCCAACCGAGACGACGACCGAGACGACGGCGCTCGAGGTGGCGGCCCCCCGGCCCTCCCCTGCACCCGAGCGGGCGCTCGACCACTGCGCCACGGGCCGCTTGGCGGTCGGCGACATCCCCGACCTCGACGAGGCCTGGCGCGACGGCCTGGCCGCCGCTGAAGAGCGGGCCCGCGCCTGGCGGATCGACGCCAGCCTGGTCTCGCTCCGCGTCGGCTGCGAGCCCCTCGAGGCCGATTTCCGGTGGCAGGGGACGTTCTACTCCGACTCGGCGCAGTCGTTCTTCCGCAGCGACAGCGGACAGACCGAGCCGGCCGAGGTTGACCCCGCCAGCGTGCTCGGCCTGCCGCGCGACCAAATCTCGTTCCTCGAGCTGCACCGCGCGCTGGCCCGCGCCGGCTACGGCGACGACACGTTCCTCGGGGCAACCGGGGGGATCAGCGTCCGCCTCAACGCCGCCGGAGACCGCTTCGGACCGGAGGAGACGCCGGAGGGCGTCGTCTACCACGTCGCCGCGGTCGACGGGCGGGACGTGCTCGATCTGTTCGTCAGCGGCGTCGATTGGCTGGTGCGGACCTACGGCCGGTGACCGGCCGCCGGGCGTCGCCGGCGGTCGCGGGGAGGGGGAAGCCGATGGTCGAGACGCCGGACGCGCCCGCCGCCAGCGTCGAAGCGATCCTGCCGCGCTGCCTCGCGGTGCTGCGCCAGGCGCCGGCCGGACTGATCACCGACATCGACGGCACGATCAGCGACGTGGCACCGACGCCGGGGGCGGCGGTGGTCGCCCCGGCGGCGAGCCAGGCGCTGGCTCGGCTGGCCGGGCGGCTCGATCTGGTGGCGATCGTCTCGGGGCGGGCGGCGGCGGACGGCGCGGCGATGGTCGCGGTCGACGATCTCGTCTACGTCGGCAACCACGGGCTGGAGCGGCGCGAGCGGGGCGAGCGCTCGGTCCATCCTGAAGCGGCGGCGGCCGAGGCGGCGCTGGCCGAGTCGCTGGCCGAGGTCGCGGCGGTGATGGCCGGCACCCCCCACGCGGAGGCGATCCTGGTCGAGAACAAGGGGCTGACGGGGACGGTTCACTCCCGGCTGGCGGCCGACCCCAAGGGGGCGAGGGCGGTGCTCCTGCCGGCGGCCGTGGCGGTCGCCGCGGCGCACGGGTT
>JBBSNJ010000481.1:0-3594 GCA_038232775.1 Thermomicrobiales bacterium | reverse complement strand
GGGTGATCAGTTGCGTTTGCCGGAGAGCGGCCCTCACCCCCGGCCCCTGTCCCGTGCGCGGGAGAGGGGAGAGCGCCCCTTTGGCGAGAGCGAACCTGTTCACCCGGACTCCGTATAAGGTCCAGCCGCGGGGCGCGGATGCCCCCCGGGATTCCGGACAAGATGTAGGGGTGAGGTACCGGCTGCGATCCTACGGCCCCGAGGGACCTATCGCGGGATCCGGGATGCCGACCACGCGGGCGATCTCCCGACAGAAATTCTCCCACTCCGGGCCGCTCCGGTCGAGAATCTGCGCCGCGTCGAACCAAAGGCGGGTCGTCGGCGACTGGCGGCGGGCGTCGTCGTCGAGCGTCTTGCTCCGGATCACCGTCCAGAAGTCCCGGTAGCCATCGTCCCGCGCCTTGAGATGAGATTTCTCGGCTTCCCCGATCCGATTGTGCTGATTCGACCGGTCCGTGCCGCCCTTGATCTCGATGGCGACGAGGGCCGTGGACCCGCCGCTGCCGGTTTCCCTGATGCCCACGTCTGGGTCGGACGCCAGCACGATGGTCAAGGTCCGGCCCGCCGAGTTCTGGAGGGTCAGCTCGGTCTCGCTTTCCTCGGTCACGTGTTGCTGGACGATCTCCTTGATGACGCGGAAGACGGCCTTAATCGCTTCACTGCCGATGATGTTGTTGTTGGCCCCTTGGAACTGTTGGCCGAGCGTCATGACGGGGAGCTCGACCAAATCCCGCTGGGTGATGGAGGGAGAAAGCTGTCTCACCAATTCGGCCAGCGCCGTGCCCATCGCCGTGCAGAACGCGGGCAGCAGGGACGTCTGATTGGCCGTCAAGAGGCCACTTTCTTCCATGCTCTTGAACGTGCCCATCCCAGTTCCGGAGCCGTAGAAACTCTTGCGCGGCACCCCCAGCAGGAGTCGGTAGTAGCCGATCAGCGTCGGCTTCGCTTCCAGAATCACCGGGAGCGGCATGACGTACTCGTCCGGGAGCCCGGCGACCGCGAGCAGCCGGTGAACATCAGCCGGCACGAACGACGTGAGCTCCTCCCTCAGGCGCAGTGGGTCGGCGGTGCCAAGGGCGTCCTTGAGCGCGTCGATCAGCCAATCCTGCCGGGCCACGACCAGCAACTCGTGGAAGGCGATCTGCCGGGAGTTGTCGGGAACGGGAATCGTGGTGCTAGCCACGGATAATCGCCCCGTTCAGCCGGCGCTCCGCGATCGCCACGTACTCCGGGTTCAGCTCCACGCCGACGAAGCGCCGGTCGAGCTTCAAGGCGACGAGGCCGGTCGTGCCGGAGCCGATGAACGGGTCGAGGACGAGATCGCCGGGTTGGGTCGCCGTCTTCAGGCAGGGCTCGACCAGCGCGGGCGGGAAGGTGGCGAAGTGGGCCTCGCGGTAGGGCTGGGTCGGGATGTCCCAAACCGTGCGCAGGTTGCGATCGTTCGGCCCCCGCACGGCGTCGGGATCGTAGCGGTACCGTTCGCTCTTGCTGAACAGGAAGACGTACTCGTGGCTCCGGGTTGGCCGGTCCTTGACGCTCTCCGGCTGGCAGTTGGGCTTGTTCCAGATGATGTCGGCGCGGAGGTACCAGCCGGCCCGTTGCAGGCCAAAGGCGAGTTTCCACGGCACACCGATCAAGTCCTTCGGCTTCAATCCGTCCGGGGTCGGCGGCCGCACGTCCATCGCCCGGATCGGGTTCTTCTTGTCCGGAGCACGCCACGTTCGGCCCCCCGAGGTGTAGGAATCGCCGATGTTGAGCCAAAGGGTGCCGTCGTCCCGCAAGAGGCGACGGACCTCATCGAACACCCCGACCAGGCTGTCGATGAACGCATCGAGCGACCGCTCGAGCCCGATCTGCCCGCCGATGTCGTAGTCGCGGAGCGACCAGTAGGGGGGAGAGGTCACGCACGTCTGGAACGCCCCGGTCGGCATCTGGGCCAGCACCTGCCGGGCGTCGCCGTGGATCAGCGCCGATTCCGAGGCGTCCGGCGCGAACAGGCAAGAGAATGGGTCGGCGACCCCGTTTTCCGGGAGGACACGTACCCGCCGCGGGAGGTCGAACAGGGCCGCTTGCTCCGCCATCGCCCTCATACCTTCGTCATGACCGCTCTCCACAGGGGAGCGGTCTCCTTCACGCGTTCCGCACGGGGCAACGATACGGGGCTGCGCGCATCGTAGCATCCAGCGATGGGGGGGCGAGACAGTCCGCCGGTCCAACCGGTGCTGCTGAGGGTGCGCCGTGACCGTGGTCGGGACCGCGTGCTCCGGGTACTGCCCGCACACGACACCGCCCCCGGTCCTCCCGGCCCGGGGGCGGCACCGTCGTAGAGACGGGTTACGCCGCTGCGGCCTCCTCCACGTTCTCCTCGGTGTAGACCGTGAACGGCCCCATCAGCACCCGCCGCGCCTCGACGTCCGGCCGCGTCGGGTCCTGGGTGATCTCGTAGTCTCCCAGGCGACCGGCCGTGAAGGTCTCGCCCTCGACCCCCTCGATCGCCCCCGTCGCCAGCAGGTAGGAGACGTAGTAGGTCAGGTACCCCAAGTCGGTGAAGCTCCAGAGCGCGAACTGGGGCGCGCAGCCGTTCAGGGTGTACTCGACCATCTCGGCCGGCACCCCCAGCCCCGAGACCTTGACCTCGTCGCAGAGCCCCTCGTCCTGAAGCGCCTTCGCCGCCGCCACGATCCCGACCGAGGTCGGCGACATGATCAGCTCCATGTCGGGGTGCTTCGAGATCAGCGCCTGCGCCTGCTCGTAGCTCTTCTCCGACTGATCGTCGCCGTAGACTGTCTCCAGCAGCTCCAGGTTGGCGTACTCCGGCTCCGCCAGCACGGTCTCCATCGCCGCGATCCAGGCGTTTTGGTTGGCCGCGTCGGGCGAGGCCGAGAGGATCGCGAACTGGCCGCCGTCCTCGCCCAGGATCGAGCGCGCCATCTCGGCCATCACCCGCCCCGTCTCGTCGAAGTCGACCTGGGCCACGAACAGCGTCTCGCCCGTCCCGTCCGGGATCGGCGAGTCCCAGGTGACGACCTTGGTCCCGGCCTCCTGCGCCGCCGCCGCCGCCGGCGCGATCTGGTCGCCGGCGTTGTTCGAGAGCATCACCACGTCGTAGCCGGCGGTCGGCGCGTTGGTCACGAACTCGATCTGCCCGGCCACGCTGTTCTCGGCGGTCGGCCCGACGAAGTCGAGCGCGGTCGGGTTCCCCAGCTCGGCGGCCGCCTCCTCGGCCCCCTGGTTCGCCTGGTCGAACGGCAGGATGCCGAGGAACTTCGGCAGCAGCATCATCTTGGCGTCTTGCCCGGTGGTCGCGACGACCGGTTCCGCGCTCGGGGTCTGGGCCAGCACGGCCGCCCCCAGGTTCGTCCCCAACAACCCGGCGCAGAGCGCCCCGGTCACCCAACGACGCGTCTTCATGGTCGCCTCCTTCTCCTCGCCGACGCATCGGCATGACGTCCCGCGGTGCCGCGGGGCCGCGGTGCCCCCGTCGTTCCGAGCCCGTCGAGGACTCCGTCCGTCCCGCGTCCGACGACCGCGGATTCCTCGGCAAGCGCGGAACGACTGATGTTGCCGCCGCCCGCCGCCCGCGATCAGGGCGCG
>JBBSNJ010000480.1:0-3595 GCA_038232775.1 Thermomicrobiales bacterium | reverse complement strand
GGCGGGGGTCGCCGCGGCGGCGGTCGCTTGCGTCCTCTCGTCAGGAGAGGCCGAGGGGAGAATCACGGGCGCGCGGGAGAGCAACGCGGTCGTGGTCGAGGGAGGGGGAGGAATGGTCATCTCGGACCTGGGGTTCATCTCGTGGCTGGTGTTCGGGGCGCTGGCTGGCTGGGTGGCCAGCTTGCTGGCCGGGACGAACGACCGGCAGGGGTGCCTGACCAACATCGTGGTCGGGATCGTCGGGGCGTTCCTGGGTGGTTTCCTCTTCAACCTGCTGACCGGCGAGGCCGTCATCATCGGCTGGAGCCTCGGGAGCTTCGCGGTCGGCGTCGTCGGTGCCCTCGTCCTCCTCCTCGTCCTGCGAGCGATCCGTCGCTGACCATCCCTGCTCGTCTGAATCTCACGCTGCTCAAAGCTCGATGGTGTCGGCGTCGGCCCGGGTCGAGGCGGCGCTCGCCGCGCCCACCTTCGCTGAGGGTCCGCTCGCCGCGCCCGTCCTGGGTAGGGGCGCTGCCCGCTACGCCCGTCGGCCGCAGACCGACAACCGACACCACCGAACTATCAGGCGTGCCTTTCCCCGGCCCGCGAGGAGGCAGTCCAGTGGCGACCCCCCACGGCGCGACGCTGACGATGGCCACGCTCAGTTCGCCCGATCCGCCGAAACTGGCGCGCTTCTACGCCCGGCTGCTGGGGTGGGAGATCGCGACCGAGGAGCCCGGTTGGGTGACGCTGCGCAACCCCGCCGGCGGCGTCGGGCTGGGCTTCCACATCGAGGACCACTACGCGCCGCCGGTCTGGCCGTCCCGGCCCGGCGCGCAGCTGATGATGGGGCACCTGGAGGTCCGGGTCGACGACCTCGATGCCGGGTGCGCGCACGCCCAAGCGTGCGGGGCAACGATGGCGGATTTTCAGCCGCAGGCGGACGTCCGCGTCCACCTCGACCCAGACGGCCACCCGTTCTGTCTCTACCTCGAGGAGTAGCGTCCGGGCGCAACGGCGCCGAAGGGACTGGCCTCACCGGGCCGCGTCGCGAGGAGTCGGCGTGGCCTGGCGCGGGCATCCTCGCCCGGAAACCACGTGGTCGGTCAGCCTCGAACATCCTCCCCGGCCCGTTCGACGGTCGCTCCGCTGGCGATCAGGCGAAGAAGATGACGAGCGTGACCGCCAGCAGCAAGCCGAGCAGGAGCGGCCAGTAGAGCAGCTTGGGCAGCAGGTTGTGCCATTGCTCGACGAACCGGATGTCCCACGGCGAGGCGAGCACGATGGCGTTGAGCGCGACGAGGGGGATGAAGAGATAGAACAGGAACGGCAGCGTCTCGAGGTACGCCACCCCCTGCTGGCCGATCGCGCCGCGGAGCTGGGCGTGCTTGATGATCACGGCGAAGAGGAGGCCGCTGGTCGCGCCGAGGGCGCCGGACGGGCTGAAGCCGAACCGGGTCTTGCGCTCCTCGTCGCTGGATGTCAGGACCAGGACGAGAAAGAGCATCAGGGCGACCGCGGCTGCGAACAGGACCTGGTCGACGAACGGGCCGAGGAAGGCCCGCTTCAAGGCGAGGTTGAAGTACAGCTCCGGGAAGCCCCCCTCCTCGAAGCCGTTGTCGAAGCCAAAGGTCGTGTTGTAACGGTGGTCGACGAAGCTGAAGCCTGACCCCTCCGGCACCCAGTCGCCGAAGACGAACTGCTCCTCGGTGCCGGGGAGCGAGCGCGGGTCGAGATTGCGATAGGAGACGAAGTCGGGCACCAGCAGGACGCCCCGCTCGGCGTTCGGGTGCCAGAGGCGCAACCAGACGTCCTGCCGGTCGAAGGGATAGCGACCGTAGTAGAACGGCTGGCGGAACGTGGCGTGGAAGTACCAGCCGACGAGTTCGGTGCCGCCCTGGTCGGCGCGGTAGACCTCCTCCGCCTCGTACGCCTCGGCGACCGCCTCGGGGAAGATCACCCCCTGCGCGATGTCGGCCGGGATCTCCGGCCCGTACTTCTGCCAGACGAAACCGGACACCTGCACGTTGCTGGCGCCGAGGAACTCGAGCGACTGGACCAGAACCCCGGTCGGGACCAACAGCGGCCGCGCGGCGGCCGACTCCGGACGCGCGGCGAGGGTGGCGGCGACGTTCGCCTCGGTCCGGAGGGGGGTGCCCCGCCAATGGTCGACCCAGACCGCGGTGTTCGCTATGAACCAGGCGAGGACCAGGGCCCCCGCCAGCGCGAGGGACCAGGCGGTCATCGTCTTGACGAGGGCGGGGACGTGGCCGCGCTCGGGACGGAACGCGATCACGGCTGCGGCGCAGGCGAGCGCCAGCAGCCCGAGCAGGAGCGGCACCGGGCGGCTCAGCGTGGCCTCCCACGCGGACGGGCCGCCGCTGAGGGCGCGGGCGCCGAGGACCATCAGCAGCACGAGCGACCCGGCGATCACCGCCTGCGCCGCGCGGCGGACGTGGGCCGGCCCGGCGGGCGACCGCCGATCCAGCCGGTCCGGATCGGCCCGCGGAACTGGGTGGGGATGCGTTTCCCCCTCCATCGTCATGCGTCCCCCCCCTCAGCAGCCGCGGACGGCGCGTCTCACCCGCGACGGTATCCTAACCCGGAGGCCGATAGCCGACAGCTGATAGCTCGACCACCGCTCGGGTATCCTTTCCCGAATGCGACCGCCGCGACCTCGCTCGCCGCCGCCCGAGGTCGCCCCTCGCGAAGGATTAGCCGATTCATGAGCCCGAGTCCGAGCCGCTTCCTCGATCTGACCCGCGAGCGCGTCGTCCTCTACGACGGGGCGATGGGGACCTTGCCCCCATCGCACCGCTAGCTCCCGTCGAACCCGACGGGATCGCCGGCGCCGGAGCAGGGCAGGGAGAGGATGGCGGGTCGGTTGCCAGTGGTCCGGTACCGCGACCTTCTCCGGGCGCTCGCCAAGGAAGGCTTGTACGTCGACCACACCTCCCGCCACACGATCCTCCGGCATCCCGATCGACCGGGATCGGTGCCGGTCCCAAACCACCCTGGCGACGAGGTGCCTCGCGGCACCCTGCGGAGTATCTTGAACTCGACCGGCGTCTCTCCCGAACGACTCCGAGCACTGCTCTAGGACGGAGGGTCTCCATGCGCTACACCGCCGTCGTCATCCCGGACAAGGAGGATGGCGGCTTCTTCGCCTACGTCCCGGCCATCCTCAACTGCTTCACCCACGGCGAAACGCGCGACGACGCGCTGACGATGGCCCAGGACGCCGCGGCGGCGCTCCTCGTCAGCATGGCCAAGCATGGGGAAGAACTTCCCGTCGAAGCTCCCGGCGCAACCGTCCACGCCATCGAGGTCCCGGTGCCGGCCGCTGCCGGCGTCCCGGCCTGACAGTGCCGGTCGCCGCCCGATCAGCTGCCTCCTTCTCCGCCCGTCGCCGATCCCCCGCCTGCCGGACGGCATCGCCCGAAGGGATAGCCCGCCGATGAGCCGCTTCCTCGATCTGACCCGCGAGCGCATCGTCGTCTACGACGGCGCGATGGGGACCTCGGTCCAGAACTACGAGCTGGACGCCGCCGGCTACGGTGGGCTCGAGGGGAGCAACGAGAACCTCGTCTTCCACGACCCCGGTCTGATTGAGGCG
>JBBSNJ010000479.1:0-3595 GCA_038232775.1 Thermomicrobiales bacterium | reverse complement strand
CGGCCCCGGCATCCCGCCCGAGGTGCGGGACCGGATCTGGGAGCCCTTCTTCACGACCAAGGGGGTCGGCGAGGGGACCGGGCTCGGTCTCGACATCTCGCGCCGGATCGTCGTCGGCCGCCACCGCGGCGACATCCGCGTCGAGTCGCGGCCGGGGGAGACGCGGTTCCAGGTTCGGCTGCCGCTGGTGGCGACCCCGGACCCGTGAGCAGACATCACTCCCCTCGCCGGGGGTGGGTTCGTTTGGAGCCGACGGAGCACGGAGAGGAACGGGAAGATGGTCGAGCGTTTGTCCGTTTTCGTTGCCGCGATCGGGGTGCTTTTCGTCGGGGTGGTCAGCCCCATCGGATCGGAGCCTGATGGACCTCTCGTCAGGCTCTGGGCAGGAGAGAGCGCATGGAGTCAGGCGGAGCCATGAACGAGCAGATCCGCCAGGCCCTCGCCCGCGACCGGACGATCGACATCACCACGATCGGCCGCGCCAGCGGCCGGCCGCGCCGGATCGAGACCTGGTTCTACCGCGTCGACGACCGGATCTACCTGACCGGCTCGCCCGGCAAGCGCGACTGGTACGCCAACCTGCTGGCCAACCCCGCCTTCACCTTCCACCTCAAGGAGAGCGCCCAGGCCGACCTCGCCGCCCGCGCCGCCCCGATCACCGACCCGGCCGAGCGCCGGGCGATCATGGGCCGCATCCTGGCCGACCTCGGGCAGCCGCACCAGCTCGAGGCCTGGGTCGCCGGCAGTCCGCTGATGGCGGTCGCCTTCGAGGAGCAGGCCCCCGATATCGCCGCCACCAGGGCCGACCACCCGTGACCCACCGCTAGAGCGGGTGCCCGTGCCGGTAGGCGGCGACGATCCCCTCCGCCGCGCGCCAGACCAGCGCCTGCAGGGTCAGCGAGGGGTTGACGCCGGGGCAGGTCGGGAAGACCGCCCCGCTCAACACGAACAGGTTGGGCACCTCGTGCGTCATCAGCGCGGGGTCGACCACCGAGTCGGCCGGGTCGAGCCCCATCCGCAGGCCGCCGACGTCGTGCGAGCTGCAGACGCCGGTCCAGCGTGGGCCGCGCCAGATCCGGGTCGCCCCCATCTCGCGGTGGAGGGCTTCGATCTTCTCCTCCAGGAACGCCGCCAGGCGCTGCTCGTTCGGCGCGAGATCGTAGGTGATCCTGACCACCGGCAGGCCGAGGCCGCTCCGCTCGCGGACGTGGGGGTCGAGGTCGAGCCGATGCCGCGCGTAGGGGAGCGCGGACGGCTGATAGCGGATCACCGCGATGCTGTTCCAGTGCTCGAGCAGGTGCGCCTTGTAGCGATGGCCCCAGCGGGGAACGCCGGGTGGCAGCGTCTCCCGCGACAGGCCGATCGGCTGGAGTTGGTGCTCGCTGCTGACGGTGGCGCCGCCGAGGAAGTCGAGCCCGCCATGGTCGAAGTTGTCGGCGTTCAGATCCTCGAAGATAACCGCCTGACCGGCGGGGCCGGTGTAGCGGTTGAACGACTCCCCCTCGTACAGGCCGTTGACGTTGGCGAACTGCTTGGTCATGAAGTGCCGGCCGACGTTCCCGGCGTTGTTCGCCAACCCGCGCGGGAAGCGCGCCGACGTCGACAGCAGGAGCAGCCGCACGTTCTCGAAGGTGTAGGCCGACAGGATGACGATCCCCGCCCGCTGGGTCCGGCGCTCGCCCCGAGCATCGAGGTAGTCGACCGAGACCGCGCGCCCCCGCTCGTCGTGGTTGATCCGCAGCGCCCGGCAGTGGGTGCGGACCTCGAGATTGCCCGTCCGCACGGCGCGGGGGATCGTGGTCAGGGCCGGCGTCGTTTTGGCGTCGATGAAGCAGCCGAAGCCGCCGCACCAGCCGCAGTAGGTGCAGGCCGGCCGGCCCTCGAACGGCTCGGTGTTGAGGCTGACCGGAACCGGGAACGGGTGGTAGCCGAGGGCCGTCGCCGCTGCCGCGAACCGTTGACCGCCGACGCAGGGTCGAACCGGCGGCAGCGGGTAGGGCGACGAGCGGTAGCCGTCGAACGGGTTGCCGCCCGCGACCGGCAGGCCGCGATCGTTGCCGGGGATCCCGGCCACCCCCATCGCCTGCTCGGCGAGGCCGTAGTAGGGCTCCAGGTCGTCGTAGCCCACCGGCCAATCGGCGAGGGTCGTGCCCTCGGGCAGCCGCTCCTCGCCGTACCGCTCGAGGACGTGGCTGCGGAGGCGGAACTCGACCGGCTGGAAGCGCCGCAGCCAGGCACCGTAGTGGAGGTAGCTGCCGCCGACGCCGTTGATCATCCGCCCGAGGGAGAAGGTGGCGGGGTGCGTCGGCTCCCCGGTGTTCCGGCGCCAGGTCGGCGTCTCGGCCAAGAACTTGTCGGACATCGCGGCGCGGGCGTGGTAGGAGCCGCGCAGCTCGTCCAGCGCGTAGTCGTCGCTGGTGCGCCACGGCCCGGCCTCGAGCGCGACGATGCGGAAGCCCGCTTCGGCCAGGACGTGGACGGCCGAGCCGCTGGCGGCGCCGAGGCCGACGATGCAGACATCCGCCGCCGTGGGGTCGCTCCCCCGCCCGCGGCCGGTCGCCGCCGGGGCCGCTGCCGCCTCGGTGCTCGCCACCACTACCCTCCCTGCTCGGGCGAAGGCCGCCGCCCCTTGCCGATCTCGGCGGCGGTGAAGCGGCGCGGCTTGCGGACCGGGCTGGTCTGGAGTTGTTCGCCCGCGCTGTAGCCAGGCTGGACCCCGGGGAAGCCGAGCAGCTGCCACATCACCGCCCCCCGGTTGCCGCCGTGCACGGGGTCGCCGAAGAGCCCCTCCTGGGTATGGGCCAGCAGCAAGTCGAAGAACGCCCGGGGGTCGGGCGCCGCGAAGCTGAGCTCCCCCCGCTCCATCGCCGCCAGCAGGGCGTCCTGCGCGGTCGGGCCGCAGTCGATGAAGGGAACACCGTGCCGCTCGACCGCCGCTGCCTCGATCTCGGCCAGCCCGAGTCGGTAGGTCTCCTGCCACTCGGCGTAGGCCCCTTCCAGCGCGCGGTCGATGTAATCGACGACTCCGGCTTCGGTCGCCCCCGGTCCGAGGTCGTCGGTCGGGAAGAGCCGGGCCGGGACACCAGGGGCTGCCCCGTCGAGGGCATCGGGGACGGGCTCCCCCACCAGCGCGACGATGCGGCCGGTCAGGGTCGCGGCGGCCTTGGTGGAGATCTGCTGACCCAGGACCACTCGGAACGCCATCTCGCCCGGATCCACCGTGCCGGGCAGGCGCACCCCGGGCCGGCGCCGGACCAGCTCGCCCAGGGCGGGGTCCGCGCCCAGGTGGGCATCGACCGCCGCTGGGTCCGCATCCAGATCGAGCAGCGCCCGGCAACGGTGGATGGCGCTGGTCAGATCGCGCAGGTCGAGCAGGGTCAGCACAGCGCGGATGTGACCCACTGCAGGACTCAGGTGCACTCTGCCCGGGGCGTGGGTGAGCCGCAGGGTGCGCTCCAGACCGCCGTCGTGCCACCGTTCGACCCCGGGCACCACGGTGGCGCCCAGGTGCCCGAACAGGGAGTCGGCGTGCAGGGGGGCCCGGTGCGGCAGCCGCAGCACGATCCGGTGCGCCGACCGCAGCGGGGGCGGGTCG
>JBBSNJ010000478.1:0-3596 GCA_038232775.1 Thermomicrobiales bacterium | reverse complement strand
GGGCGCCGAGCTCGACCGCCGTCTTCGCGGCGAGCGCCCCGTTCAGCTTGGCGAAGGGGGTGCGGGCGCCGCCGAGGAGAACGCTGCGATTGGTGACGTCGGCGCGCATCATCGTTCTCCCCTGTCCGTGCTGAATCACGAACCGCATTGGCGCGGCCGACGACGCCGACCCGCCCGCGGGAAGTGTACGCTGATGCCCCGACGGCGGTGGCAATCAATTCGCGGCGCGAACCGGCGAGGCGGGTGGGCCGGCGCGGCCTCGACCGTATCCAGGGGGGGTAGGGAGGTGCCTTCGCCGTCGCCGGCTGCCGGGTCCGGCCAGCGGCCGACGGCCGGGTACCCGAGCGGAGGCGCTCGCGGAGGCGCTCTATGAAGCCGCCGCGCACGGGCATGTCGACGCCTGGTCCGACGCCGCGCCATCCCGGCGCGGTCATCGGCCGACCGACCGCGCCGCTCGTCCGCGATAACCTGCCGCCGCAGCCGACCCGTCTCATCGGCCGGGACGACGACCTGGCGCTGGTCGGCGCCCTCCTCCGGCGCGGCGACGTCCGCTTGGTCACCCTGACCGGCCCCGGTGGCGTCGGCAAGTCCCGGCTCGCCCTGGCCGCCGCCGAGGTGGTCCGAGATGCCTTTCCCGACGGCGTCTGGTTCGTCGACCTCGCGCCGCTCTCCGACCCCGCCCTGGTGGTGCCGACGGTGGCGCGGACGCTGGGCGTCCGCGACGTGCCCGACCTCTCTCCGCTCGAGACGTTGGCGGCCCACCTCGGTCGCCGCGTGCTGCTGTTGGTGCTCGACAACCTCGAGCATCTGCTGGCCGCCGCGCCGGCGGTCGAGGCACTGATCACCGCCATCCCTGGTCTGGCGGTGCTGATCACCAGCCGCGAGCCGCTGCGCCTCCGCCGCGAGCAGGTCGTCGAGGTGCCCCCCTTGGCCGTCCCCGACGCCGCCCGATCGGCGTGGGAGGTCGCGGAGTTGGCGGCGGTGCCCGGCGTCGCCCTCTTCGTCGAGCGGGCGAGCGTCGCCGATTCGTCGTTCGTGCTGAACGAGGGGAATGCGGCAGCGGTGGCCGAGCTCAGCCGGCGGCTGGACGGACTGCCGCTGGCGCTGGAGCTGACGGTCGCCCACCTCCGGTTGCTCGCCCCCGAGGCGCTGCTGGAGCGTCTGCAGCGGGGCCTCGCCCTGCCACAACGGCAGACACTGGACCTGCCGCTCCGGCAACGGACGCTCGACGCGCTGCTGGACTGGAGCCACGACCTGCTCGGCGCCGAGGAGCAGGTCGTCTTTCGCCGGCTCGGGACGTTCGCCGGCGGCCTCGGGCTCGACGCAGTCGCGGCGGTGGCGGCGACCGGTGACCTCGGGGTCGACCCGCTCGATGTCCTGGCGGCGCTCGTCGACAAGCACCTCGTCGACGCTTTGGGAGGGACGGAGCCACGGTTCCGGTTGCTGGAGACGGTCCGGGAGTACGCGGTCGCCCGGCTCGCGGCGAGCGGGGAGGCCGAGGCGACGCGGGACCGACACCTCACCCACTTCCTGGCCTTGGCCGAGCAGGGGGAGCGGGCCAGGATGGGTCCGGCTGAACGGCGTTGGGCGGATCTGGTGAAGATCGAGCGGGCAAACCTGCGGCTGGCGTTGGAGTGGGCGATCGCCACCGGCCAGCATGAGCGGGAATGGCGGTTGGTCGCGGCCCTGTGGTTCTTTTGGTTCACCGAGGGCGACCTGCGGTGGGCCGTGGAGCGGATCGAAGCGGCCCTGAGCCGTTCCTACGCGGCCGAGCCGGCCCTGCTGGCCCGGGTGCTCGAGGGCGGGGGATCGCTCGCCGAATGGTTGGGCGACGACGAGCGGGCCGAGGCTCGCTTCGCGCGCGGTCTGTCCGCCGCGCGCGAGGCGGGAGACCTGGCCACGGCGGCGATGCTCTTGGGGCGGATGGGGACGTTGGCCTACGCCCGAGGCGATCCCGAGCGGGCGATGCGCCACAACGCCGAGATGCTGGCGCTGGCGCGCACCGCCGACGCGCCGCGGGAAATGGGACTCGCGTTCGTCTTCTCCGTGGGGTACGCGATCGGGCCGGCCGGAACCTTGATCGAGCGGGAGCGGCTGCGAGCGGGGACTACCTGCGCTCCTACGGGGCTTGGGCGCCGGTCGTCTCCGTCGGGTTGATGGTGGCGCAGGCGCTGGTGGCGCCGATTCCCCACTTCCTGGTCGTCTTCGCCAACGGGCTGGCGTTCGGGGTGGGCTGGGGCTGGGTCGTCAGCATGGTTGGGCAGGCGGTCGCGGCCGGCGTCTGCTTCGCGATCGCGCGGGGGGTCGGGCGGGCGCCGGCCGAGGCGCTGGTCGGTCGGTTCGGGCTGGAGACGGCGGACCGCTGGTTCGCCCGGTGGGGGACGGCGGGGATCTTCGTGACCCGACTCCTGCCGGGCGTCGGCTTCGATGCCATCTCGTTCGCCGCCGGGCTCTCCGGCATGCGGTTCGGGACGTTCCTCGCCGTCACCGTCGTCGCCAGCGCCCCCCAAGCGTTCCTCTACGCCTACCTCGGAGAGCGGGCGCCGCAGACCGCCTGGTGGCTGTTGGCGGCGAGCCTCGCCATCGGCGCCGTGGTCGGGGGGACGGCCTTCTTCCGTCGCCACCGCGGGCGGGTGCGCGCCAAGCTCGAAGACTCGTCTCGCCGCTCCCTGCCGCGACCCACGCGGCAGCTCGGGCCGCAGGGCGCGGTCCGGTAGGACGATGCACACCCGGACAAGGGCGGACCGCCTGGTCAGGATCGGTCGCGCGTTCCTCGCTTCGTCGAGGTTAGGGGCCGCTCACCGTTCCAGCGGCGCGACGTGGCCGCTGGCATTGCGATCGGGCGGCTCTGGAGCCTGGGGCGCCACGTCGGCGCAGTGGCCGGCCGGCATCCGATCCGCTGGGTGTGGTCAGTCGGCCGCCAGCATGTCCTCCCGCGCGTAGCCGGTCGCCGGCGGCTGCGGGCAGCGGAGCGGCTTGTCCTCGCGGTAGCCGAGGGCGTACTCGGCCTGGAGCAGGGTGTGGATCTCGCGGGTGCCCTCGTAGATGACGGCGCCGCGGGCGTTGCGCCAGAAGCGCTCGACCGGGTACTCGTTCGAGAAGCCGTAGGAGCCGTGGACCTGGATCGCGTCGTCGGCCGACTGCAAGGCGACATCGCAGGCGTACCACTTGGCGAGCGAGGTCTCCTTGGTGTTGCGGAGGCCGCGGTTCTTGAGCTCGGCGGCCTGCATCACCAGCAGACGGGAGGCCTCGTAGCCGGCGGCCATCTTGGCGATCATCTGCTGGACGAGTTGGAGCTTGCCGATCGGGGCGCCGAACGCCTGGCGATCGTTGGCGTAGCCGACCGAGGCGTCGAGGCAGGCGCGGGTGAGCCCGACGGCGCCGGCGCCGACGGTGAAGCGGCCCTGGTCGATGCAGCTCATCGCGATCTTGAAGCCTTCGCCCTCCTCGCCGATCCGGTGCTCGAGCGGGACGCGGACGTTGTCGAAGACGAGCTCGCCGGTGTTGCCGGCGCGGACGCCGAGCTTGCCCTTGATGCTGCCGGTCGTGAAACCGGGCATGCCGCGCTCGAGGACGAAGGCGGTCAGCCCCTTGTG
>JBBSNJ010000477.1:0-3604 GCA_038232775.1 Thermomicrobiales bacterium | reverse complement strand
GTGAGATGGAGCCGAAGCCGAAGCCGCCCGCCGGCGACGACCTGAACCGGGCGATGTGGGTCGCGCTCGTCGAGGCCCTGACCGCGTTCCTGCGGCGGGGGCGGCGACTGCTCGGCATGAAACACGGCGAACGCTGCCCCCGCTGCGGCAACTCCTATTGAGACTAAGTCTCAGATATCGGTCGTGTGCTAGACTGACGACGTAATCGAACACGGGCGCGACGCCAGCAGGCCGAGCCCGCTTGCGCGGAGGATCGGGGACAACAGTCCCCGGCCCGCCGCCCAAGCGGGCTTTTTTTCTTGCCCGAACCCAGGCCCACCGGCGCCGACCGTCCGGGGACGGAGCGAACCCCAGAGCGATGGAGGATCGCGTGCCAGACGACCAGGCCGACGAGTCCCAGGCGGACGACGCGGCGGAGCCCCAGGCGGGCGATCAACCCCGGTCCCAGGCGGACCGGCGCGATGCGGACGACGACGCCGGCGGCGACACCATCTCGGTCGAGAAGGCGCGCGAACTCCGACGCGAATCCGCCCAACTGCGCAAGCGGGTCAAGGACGCCGAATCCCGAGCCCAGGCGGCCGAGGACAAGGACAAGTCCGAACTCCAGCGCACGGTCGAGCGGGCCGAGAAGGCCGAGCGCGATGCCGAGGAGCATCGGCGCGAACTGACCGCCGTCCGCACCGAACGCCGCATCCGCGACGCGGCCGAGGCCGCCGGCGGGCGCAACCTGCGGGCGATCTACCGCCTCGTCAAGGACGACGCCGAGACCGACGACGACGGGGGTATCGCCAACCTCGACGCCCTGATCGCTCAGGCCAAGAAAGATACCCCCGAGTTCTTCCGGCCCTCGGTCGGCAAGGCGGACGGGGGGGCCAACGGCCCGACCGCCCCCGGCGACACGATGAACGACCGCATCCGCCAGGCAGCGGGGCGGGGACGTACCTAATCCGGCGGGGGCGCCTCCCCCGCGATCAAGCGAGGGACCGCCGTGCCGTACAACTCCATCGTCTCTCGGAGCGATGTCCAGGCCCTCCTCCCCGAGGACGTGTCTGCCGACATCCTCAAGAGCCTCGAAAACCAAAGCGCCGCGATGAACCTGTTTCAGCAGGTCCGCATGGGCAGCAACCAGACCAGGATGCCTGTCCTCGCCGCGCTCCCGACCGCGTACTTCGTCACCGGCGACACCGGCCTCAAGCAGACGACCGAGGCGGCGTGGGCGAACAAGTTCTTGAACGTTGAAGAGCTGGCGGCTATCGTCCCCATCCCCGAAGCGGTGATGGACGATTCCAACTTCGACGTCTGGGGCAACATTCGACCGCTGCTTGAGCAGGCGATCGCCCGCGCCCTCGATGCGGCGGTGATGTTCGGCACGAACAAGCCGACCTCGTGGCCCGACGCGATCGTGCCGGCCGCCGTCGCCGCCGGCAACGTCGTCGTGCGCGGAACCAATACCGCCGGCGCCGTCGGCGGGCTCGCCGCCGACCTGAACGATGTCTATGCGGCGGTCGAGTCCGACGGCTACGACGTGAACATGGTGATCGCCAACCGCGCCTATAAGGGGCGGCTACGCAACGCCCGCAACGCGGACGGCACGCCGTACCCTGAACTCTCGACCGATACCATCTACGGGGTGGGCGTTACCTACCCGATGCGCGGCCTCTGGCCGACCGGGCTCAATGCGGCCGAGGTGGTCGCGGGCGACCGGATGGAAGCGATTCTTGGCATTCGCCAGGACTTCACCTACAAAATCCTCGACCAGGCCGTGATCCAGGACAACACCGGGGCCATCGTCTACAACCTGCCGCAGCAGGACATGGTGGCGCTCCGCGTCGTCTTCCGCTGCGCCTACCAGGTCGCCAACACCATCAACTACGACCAGGCCATCGAGGCCAACCGCTTCCCGTTCGGCGTGCTCCGCTCGCCGGCCGCGTAATCGTGATCGCCGACGAGGCGGCGCGGGCCGCCGAGTGGCGGGCCGCCCGCGCCCGGCTCGCCATCTTCCAGCGGGTGCTGGACGCCCGGCTTGCCGGGGACCGGGTGGCGGCCGAACGGATCAGGGCCGCGTGGCGGCCGGTGCAAGGAGTACGGGGACATGCCGAAGACCGAGAATGTGTCGCCGATCGCGGCGAGCAGCGGGTATGAGCAGGCGGCGGGCGCCGACGCGGCTCCCGAGGTGAAAGAGGTCCAGGCGAACAAGGACGCCGAGGACGCCAAGGGATACGTCGGGACGGTTCCCGACCCGACGCCGAACGAGAATTACACCGTGGCCGGCGTCGTCAAGGGGCTCCCCACGCCGGAGACTGACCCCGGTTTGGCGGACGAAGCGCGCCGGGTTCGCGCCGGGATGGTCGGGGGCTAGCGATGACTCCCGCCGAAGCCCGCGCTTGGCTGGAAGACGAGACGCAGTGGCAGAGCGCGCCGTCGCTCGCCGCGGTCGAGGTCGACCGGCTGCTGGAACGGGCGCGGGTCGCCGATACCGCCGGCGTCGCGCCGGGCGGCGAGGGCTACGCCGAGACCTTCTCGGGGGCGACGCTGCACCAGGCGGCGGCGCAGGGCTGGCGGATGAAGGCCGGCAAGGTCGCCGCCGCCTACGACGCGGGCGCCGGCGACGGCGTCTACGCCAAGCGGAGCCAGATCGCCGCTTTCTGCGCCGAGTATGCCGCCGCCCACGAACTGCGGGCGCTAGCCCTCGACCCCGAGACCGGGGTCGGGTCCGTGGCGGTGACGATGTTCGGGTACGCGGGGGCGTGGTGATGGCCGAGTCGTTCTTCGACG
The DNA here is from genome assembly GCA_038232775.1 of Thermomicrobiales bacterium. Classification (GTDB taxonomy): domain Bacteria; phylum Chloroflexota; class Chloroflexia; order Thermomicrobiales; family UBA6265; genus JBBSNJ01. Next base: position 829 of record JBBSNJ010000477.1, on the reverse strand, counting down.
CGGAGGCGGTGGCGGATTTGCGGGCGCTCGCGCTCGACGGCTTCGCGACGCGGGCGGCGGTGGCGGGCACGGTCCCGCTGGCGCTGTCTCGGCTCGACCCCGAGACCGGGGCGGCGCTCACCCTGCCGCCCCAGGACGTGCTGATGACCTTCGCCGACCGGCAGCCGCGGCGGCAGGGCGACGATGCGGTGGCCGTCACCGCCTCCGAGGGCGTCTTCGAGCGAGTGGACCCCTTCGACGTGCAGCCGGGCGACCGGTTCGCGCTGGCCGGCGGCGCCAGCGGGTACGTCTCGGTCGCGCCGCCGGCCCAGCGGGGCATCCGCCGCGCCGGGTTCGTGTTGGAGCAGTGGGGCGCCTGATGGTCAGCACGTCGCTCGTCTGGACCACCCCGCCGATCGTGCTGGTCGGTGGCCTCGACGTCTACCGGCAACGGATTTTGGTCGGGTTGCACGCGCTGGCCGACCTGTTCGCCGCCAGGCTCGGTGCCTACGCCAAGGCGAACGCGCCGTGGAACGACGACACCGGCGAGGCGCGGGCCAAGTTGCGCGGGATCACGCTGAAGGCGGCGACGAGCGTGGTGATCCAGCTCGCCAGCGGCGCGGCGCACGGCATCTATCTGGAGCTCGGGACGTCGCGGATGGCACCGCGGCCGATCATCAGGCCGACGCTCGAAGCGCATTACGCGCCCGTGATGGCGGCGCTTCGGGCGCTGGTCGGCGGGGGGTAGCGATGGGCGAGGTGCAGACGGCGATCTACGACCGACTCCGCACGGACCCGGCGCTGGTCGATCCGCTGCCGGCGGGCCTGGGGTTTCTGGTCGCGGACCGGT
>JBBSNJ010000476.1:0-3616 GCA_038232775.1 Thermomicrobiales bacterium | reverse complement strand
CGGGCGCAGCAAGCAGCGCCCCTACAACCATTGTCGCCACCCGCCACCCGACGCCGGCCGCCGGCCGCCCGATGGCCGTCGCCTCCGTCAGCGCGTCCGCACCGCCCGCTCCACCGCCGACGCGTGCGCCGCCAGCTCGTAGCGGTCGTCGAGCGGCGGCAGCTCGACCGGTCCGTACCGGCGGGCCATCCCTCCCGCCAGCAGCCAGTCGGCGAAACCAGGATTCTTCGGCAACAGCGACCCGTGCAGATAGCAGCCGACCGCCCGCTCGTGGATCGCGCCCTCGGTCCCGTCCCGGCCGTTGTTGCCGCGCCCGATCTTGACCCGGCCCAGCGGCCGAGCGCCGGGGCCGAGGGTGGTCAGGCCGGAGTGGTTCTCGAACCCGACCAACTCGCCCAGCTCGCTCTCGACCACCACGTTGCCGATGAACCGCTCCGGCCCGGCGACGGTGACCAGATCGAACAGCCCGATCCCCGGCAGCACCGGCCCCGCGTGCGGCCGGTACTCGTGCCCGAGCAGTTGGTAGCCGCCGCAGACGGCCAGCAGCGCCGCCCCGGCCCCGACCGCCGCCTTCAGCGCCTCCCCCTTCGCCCCCCGCAGGTCCTCCGCGACGGCGACCTGCTCCTGATCCTGCCCGCCCCCGAAGAAGAAGACGTCGATCGCGGGCGGGATCGGCTCGACCAGCCCGATCTCGATCGTCTCCACCCCACTCCCCCGCCACCGGGCGCGCTGGGCCAGCGCCAGCACGTTCCCCCGGTCGCCGTAGATGTTCATCTTGGTGCCGTAGAGCCAGCCGATGGTGAGCTGCTTGGCGGGTTGCTCCGCTCGCTCGGCGCCTAGGCGTCGTTCGTCTCTAGCGGCCACCTGGTAGCCTCACGTCGAGCCAGTCGAGAAACGCGCCGGGAGAGAGGATGGCGATCCCGCGAAAGCTCTCGAGTGCGAGGAGGCCATGGTCGCCGGTCACAGGAACATCAACGCGACCGGCTACCGCGGTCGCGAGCACGAGGTCGTCTTCCTCGTCAACGGCCACTCCGCGGACGGTCGGATCCGGCACCACGATCGCGGCCCGCTGCCGGAGGAGAGCAACGGCCCTGTCGATCTGATTGGCATCGTACCGGTCCGCCCAGTATCGCCGGCCCCAGACCTCGGCCGCTTTCACGACGATGTGCTCGGGGAGGGTCACGTGGAACTCGCGTCCAATCCACCGCTCGACAAGCACCGCCGGGGTGCTACGGGGAGCAGCGAAGCCAGGCACGATCACGTTGACGTCGAGCGTGGCTTCGATCATCGTTCCGAACCCTTGGCCTTCGCTCGCTCCCGTTCGGCCCGCCGCTCGACCCGGATCTCGGCCAGGGCCTTCTCGGTTTCGCGCTCAATCTCTTCCGTGGGGACGCCGCGGAAGGGCGCCTGCATCGCTTCGAGGACGTCCAGCGCCTCCCTTTCCTGCGCATCCATCCAAGCAAGGCGCCGCACGTCCTTGGTCGAAACGACCCCGGCCAAGGCCGTCCCGTCTGCCGTCTCCAGCATCACCCGAACCCCACGGCCCCGCATCTCTTCCACCAGATCATCCAGTCGATCCTTCGCTTCGCCGATAGCCAGGGCCCGCACCATCACCGCTTCGCGCTGCATTGTTTCGCTCCCTATCCGGACGACGCCGCCTTTGGGACAGGCCCTCCGCCCTCCGACCTACTCTTGGCCCGTTTCGTTCATGACGCGCCACCCGCTGACGCTGGTTCAGGTATACCTCTCCCGGTGCACGAACGCCGCGGTCGGCTTGCGGGCGTCATGATTGCGCGGCCGCGCCTGCCGCGCCGCCTCGTCCGGGTAGCCGACCGAGAGCAGCGTCCGCACCAACTTCTCGGGCGGGATGCCGAGCAACCGCTTCGCCGCCTCCTGCCCCTCGCCCCGCAGCCAGCCGATGCAGGAGCCGAGGCCGTGCGCCTCGGCCGCGAGCATGATCCGCTCCGCCAACCGCCCCTCGTCGAACGTCTCCTGCTCTTCCAGCTTGCCGGCCATCACCAGCACCACGCCGAGCGCCGCCCCGGCCAGGTGCCCGGCGTACCCCTCCATCCCCGCGAGCGCCCGCAGCGTCTCACGCTCCTCGACCAGCACCAGCTCCCAGTGCTGCCGGTTGCTGGCCGTCCCGGTCCAGCGGGCGACGTCGACCAGGTCCGCGATCGCCGCCGCTGGCACCGGCTCCGACCGGAACTCGCGGACCGCCCGCAACCGCCGCAGCAGGTCGATCTCGGCCTCAGTCCGACTCGTCTCGGGCTCGCCCATCGTCCTTCGCCTCCTCGTCCCGCCGCGATCACGCGGCGCCGGCCGCCACCACCGGGCCATCGAGACGAGCGCGGGCGAACACCGCCGCCACCCGCTCCAGCACCCGCATCCGCTCCTCGTGGCCGTGGACCATCGTCAGGATCACCACCTCGTCCGCCCCGGTCTCGGCCACCAGGCGCTCGATCGCGTTCCGGACCGTCTCCGGCCCACCGATCAGGTGCGACCGGCGGTAGCCCCGCGCCACCTCCCGCTCCGCCTCGGTGAATGGGTGAGCGCGGGCCGCGGCCGGGCTCGGCAACGGCCGCAGCTTCCCCGTCCGCAAGCCGAGACCGATCACGTCGAGCGGCGCCGCCAGCTCCTCGGCCGCGGCGTCGTCCTCGCCGACGACGACCGAGACGGTCAAGATCGCGTGGGGTCGGGCGAAGCGGGCCGATGGTCGGAACCGTTCCCGGTAGGCCCGCAGCGCCGGCACCGCCCCCGCGAAATTGATGTGGGAGGCGAAGGCGAAGCCGAGCCCGACCTCCGCCGCCAGCGCCGAACTGAACCCGCTCGAGCCGAGCAGCCACACCGGCGGCAGGGGGACGTCGACCGGCACCGCCTGGATCGCCCGGAACGGATGGTCGGCCGGGAAGCCCCCCTCGTCGAACGCCAGCAGCTCGGCCAGCAGGTGCGGGAAGTCGTCGGCGTTCATCGCCTCGGCCGAGCGCCGCAGGGCGAACGCCGTCACCGTGTCGGTCCCCGGCGCCCGGCCAATGCCGAGGTCGACCCGGCCGGGGGCGAACGCCTCCAGCGCCCGGAACAGCTCGGCCACCTTCAGCGGCGAGTGGTTCGGCAGCATCATTCCGCCCGACCCGACCCGGATCCGCTCGGTCGCGGCGGTCGCGCGGGCGATCAGCAACTCGGGCGAGGCGCTGGCGATGCTCGGCGAGCTGTGATGCTCGGCGAACCAGATCCGCTCGTAGCCGAGCGCCTCCGCCCTCCCCGCCGCCAGGATCGAGTTCTGGAGCGCCTGAGAAGCGCCCACTCCCTCGTCCACCAGCGACAGATCGAGCACCGAGCGGGGCAGCGTCATCCGGTTCTCCTCATCATCGGCACCGACCACGAGACCATCACCGCGAGACTGTAGTCCCCCCGTCACCCCGCAAGCAACCGTGCCCCGCTCCCCGCCCCCACCACCCGCTACCACGCTCCGGCCAGCGCGGAACCTCGACGCCGGCATCCACCTCGCCAGCCCCGTTCCCGGCGCCCCGGTCCAGGAGCGAGAACGACCGATGGTGCGTCCGCCAAACTCGCGGCCGGTTCCACCGCGCCCCTCATACGGAATCCGGATGAATCG
>JBBSNJ010000475.1:0-3617 GCA_038232775.1 Thermomicrobiales bacterium | reverse complement strand
GCGTTCCTGCCGATGGGGCAAGGCGATCGCTTCTACTTCCCGGTCCGGGTGCCGAAGAAGGTCGAGTTCGCGCTGGACGAGGGGGGGGGCGACGCCTACGCTCGGCTGTTCGCGCCGGGGGTCGTCGACACGATCGACGAGCTGCGGCTGCCGCGCTACGGCCTTGGCAACTACTTGGCAAGGAAGCCGAGCTCGCCGCCGACGGCGGCGGAGCAACGGGAGCTGGACGGCCTGTCGCGGGCCGGTCAGCGGCTGATGGGATTCAGCCGGACCAATCTCTTCAAGCGGTTGGAGAGCGGCGGACCGGCGTTCTTGCAATCGGTCGAGCGGCACGTGCTGAGGAACTTCGTCTTCCTGCACGCGATCGAGCAGGGGATCGAGGTTCCGATCGGCACGCAGGACGTCGAAGATCTGGACACGCGGTACACCGACCAGGACGTCGACGGTCTGCTGCCGCCGGCGGAGGGAGAGGAGCTCGGCGACCGCGAGCAGGCGACCGATTCCGAGGAGCGCCCGCGGGTCGGCGGGTTCGCTACCGAGGAGGGGTACCGGCGGGCGGCGGCGCGCGTCTATGGTCGCTACGCCGGAGAGCGGCGGCGACGCTTCAAGTGGCTGCGGTCGAGCCTCTTCGCGAAGGAGCTCGGGGGCGATCTGCTGTTCGACGCGCGCAAGCTGCTGGGCATTCTGGCGACGGCCGGGGAGTGGGATGCCGAGCGGGATGCCAAGCTGGCGGCGTTGACCCGGCTGGTGGCGGAGACGCACCACGACCAGAAGGTGTTGGTCTTCACGCAGTTCGCCGACACGGTCGAGTATCTGGCCGCCCAGCTCGAAGCGCGGGGCGTCGAGGCGGTGGCGGGGGTGACGGCCGCCGCCGCGAACCCGACGGAGCTGGCGTGGCGGTTCAGCCCGGGCAGCAACGACAAGCGGGCGTTCGCCGAAAAGCAGGGCGAGCTACGGGTGCTGATCGCGACCGACGTGCTGAGCGAAGGGCAGAACCTGCAAGATTGCGCGGTGATCGTCAACTACGACCTGCCGTGGGCGATCATCCGTCTGATTCAGCGGGCGGGGCGGGTCGACCGGATCGGGCAGCAGGCGGACACGATCCTCTGCTACTCGTTTCTGCCAGCGGAGGGGCTGGAACGGATCATCAACCTGCGGGGGAGGATCCGGCGGCGGCTGCGGGAGAACGCCGAGGTGGTGGGGGCGGACGAGGCGTTCTTCGAGGACGACGACGACGCTCAGCCGCTGGAAGACCTGTACAACGAGAAGGCCGGCATCCTGGACGGGGAGGCGGACACCGAGGTCGACTTGGCTTCCTACGCCTATCAGATCTGGAAGAACGCGATCGACGCCGACCCGAAGCTGGAGAGGGTGATCGGCGGCATGCCCGACGTGGTCTACGCGACGCGGGCGCACGCGCCGGCGCCGGACCAACCGGAAGGGGTGTTGGTCTTCCTGCGGACGGCGGACGGGAACGACGCGCTGGCCTGGGTCGATGAGGCCGGCCAGAGCATCACCGAGTCGCAACAGACGATCCTGCGGGCGGCGGCCTGCCCGCCCGATACGCCGGCCCACCCGCGCGACGAGCGGCACCACGCTTTGGTCGCGACGGGCGTCGAACTCTTGGCGGCGGAGGAGAAGCGCGTCGGCGGGCAACTCGGGCGGCCGAACGGGGCGCGATCCCGCACCTACGACCGGCTCAAGCGCTACGCCGATGGGTTGCAGGGGACGCTGCCGATCTTCGGGCCGAACGTCGAAGCGCTGACCAAGGCGATTCAGGACATCTACCAGTACCCGCTGCGGCAGGGAGCGGCCGACAGCCTGAACCGGATGCTGCGGAGCGGGGCGACGGACGAGGAGCTGGGGGCGCGGGTGATCGAGCTGCGGAACGACGACCGTCTGTCGGTGGTCGAAGAGGGGGGGCAGACGCAGGAGCCGCGGATCATCTGCTCGATGGGTTTATTCGGGCAGCGGTCGTGATCCCGGTCGGCGGATGGCGACCAGAATGGTAGGGGCGACGCATGCGTCGCCCCTACCACGAGGGTAACGGCGGGGCGGTGGTGAGGGGCGACGGCGCCAAGGGAAGCGAGGTGGAGGGATGGTGACGACGGCGGCCGGGATGCGGGAGGCGCTGCGGGGTTTCGACTTCGCGGGGCTGTTCGTCGAGGAGCTGGGATGGGATCGTCACCGGGGCGAGCTCGCCGTGCCCGTCGATGGCGCCACCTACGTGCTTCGCGCCGTGGCCGAGAAGCGGGGGATGGCGGTCTACGTCTGCGAGCCGGGGGCGGACGGGGCAATCCCGGAGCGGGCGGTCCGGCGTCGGGTCGACAAGGAGGTGACGAAGGCGGCGCGGGAGCACGTGATCGTGTTCGTCGACGCGGGGCGGACGACGCAGCTTTGGCAGTGGGCGCGGCGGGAGCCGGGTCGGCCGCTGGCGTTCCGGGAGCAGGAGTTTCGGCCGAGGCAGCGGGAAGAAGGGCTGGTCCAGAAGCTGCAAGCGCTGGCGGTCTCGCTGGAGGAAGAGGAGAGCCTGACGATCGTCGAGGTCGCGGGGCGGGCGCGGCAGGCGTTCGACGTCGACCGGGTGACGAAGCGATTCTACGAGCGGTTCAAGGGGGAGCATGAAGCGTTCCTCGGATTCATCGAGGGGATCACGGCGCAGGGCGACCGGGAGTGGTACGCCTCGTTGATGCTGAACCGGCTGATGTTCGTCTACTTCATCCAGAAGAAGGGGTTTCTCGACGGGGACCAAAACTACCTGCGGAACCGGTTGGAGGCGCTGCGCCGGCAGCGGCGGGAAGGGGAGTTCCACTCCTTCTACCGGCAGGTGCTGCTGCGATTGTTCCACGAAGGGCTGGGCGGACAGGCGGCGCAGCGGGAGGCCGACTTCGACCAGTTGCTGGGGACGGTGCCGTACTTGAACGGGGGATTGTTCGACGTCCACGAGCTAGAGCGGGAGTACGCCGGGATCGAGATCGCGGACGAGGCGTTCGAGCGGCTGTTCGACTTCTTCGACGCCTACAACTGGCACCTGGACGAGCGCCCGCTGCGGAGCGACCAGGAGATCAACCCGGACGTGCTGGGGTACATCTTCGAGAAGTACGTGAACCAGAAGCAGATGGGGGCGTACTACACGAAGGAGGACATCACCGGGTACATCGCCAAGAACACGATCGTGCCGTTCCTGTGCGACGCGGCGAAGAAGGCGTGTGCGGTGGCCTTCCGGCCGGAGGGGGCGCTGTGGGGTCTGCTCCGGGAGAACCCAGACCGCTACATCTACGAGGCGGTGCGGAAGGGGACGGATAAGGCGCTGCCGGCGGCGATCGCGGCGGGGGTGGACGACGTGACGCAGCGCGGCGGTTGGAACCGGCCGGCGGAGCCGGCGTTCGCGCTGCCGACGGAGACGTGGCGGGAGCACGTGGCGCGGCGGCGGCGGTATGGGGAGGTGCGGGAGCGTCTGGTGAGTGGCGGGGTGACGGAGATCGACGACCTGATCACGCTCAACCTCGACATCCGGCAGTTCGCGGAGGACGCGATCGCCGACTGCGAGGGGCCGGAGCTGCTGCGGGCGTTCTGGCGGGCGATCGAGCAGATCACGGTGCTCGACCCGACCTGCG
>JBBSNJ010000474.1:0-3617 GCA_038232775.1 Thermomicrobiales bacterium | reverse complement strand
CGACCTACGCGATCCGCCTCCTTGAGCAGATCGCCGAGTATCGCCCCCGCTGGCTGGAAGAGCCGGTCCCGCCCGACCGACTCGGCGATTTAGCGGCGATCCGCCGCGCCAGCACCGTCCCAATCGCCCCCGGCGAGCACGAGTACACCCGCTGGGGCTTTCTCCGTCTCCTCCAGGCCGAAGCGGTCGATGTCCTCCAAGCCGACCCCGACTGGTGCGGCGGCATCAGCGAGCTGACCAAGATCTGCACCCTCGCCTCCGCCTTCGGGCGGCAGGTGGTCCCCCACGGGCACTCGGTCGCCGCCGCCGTCCACACCATCGCCGCCCAGTCGCCGGTGGTCTGCCCGATGGCCGAGTTCCTGCTGCTGATCCAGCCGGTGGCCCAGCACTTCCAGCGGCAGATGTTGCGGCCGGTGGACGGGGCGATCCCTCTTCCCACCGAGCCGGGGTTGGGCGTCGCGCTCGACGAGGCGAAGATCGAGCGCTGGGAGGAGTTACCGTAGCTCGAGCAGTATTCCGGTGATGCGACGCGCGGCTTCGGAAGTCGGCCTACCCCGCGGTCTCTCGCTCCCCCGCTCTCACGGAAGGCGCGAGAGAGGGGAGCTGATCCCTGGTCGCGAAACGCCACGCTTCAACCTGATCTCATGCGGAATTCGGGAGAAAGCTTCGCATGTCTGCTGCGGGAGCCGGCCCGCACCCCCAGCCCCTCTCACTCAGCGCGGGAGAGGGGAACGTGGTCGCGAATGGCCAGGGAAACACCCACGATTCATAAGGAATCCGGGTGAATCGAGGTGCTCTGGCATTTGGGATCGGCTCCCCTCGCCCGCCGCAGCGGGAGAGGGGTCGGGGGTAAGGGCCTCTCTCCGACAAACGCACCTGATCACCCGGATTTCGTAACACCCGGACTCTGTATCACTCGGGCCCTGACCCGTCACCTCTGATACGCTAACCGTCTCACGCCAGGGAGGGCGAAGCACGCGTCGCCCGTCGATGGCCAACTTGGGCGAGGCGTGCTTCGCCCCTACTGCTGGATCGGGCGGCGGTTCGGCCTCGTCGCGCCACTGAGCGCGGGTCGTCCTCACGGATCGTCGCTCGCACCAATTGACAGCTCAGATGGCCACGGGTACCCTCCGGCTACGACAACCGAAGACGGCGATCTCCGGCCCCGACGAAGGGAGCGTGATATGGCAACGACGCACGATCGCGAGAATCTGCAGCGCGCCGCCCGTCTGGCGCTGACCCGCCGCCGCGTCTTGGGCGGCGCCGGAACGGCCGCCGCCCTCGTCGCCGCCGGCCTGACCGGCCTCCGGACCTCCCGGTCGGGGGCCACGGCGGCGCAGGACGTCGACTCCCTGACCTTCTGGGTGATCAGCCCCTTCACCGACAACGAGGACGCCCCGATCTATGAGGCGCTCGGCCGGTACGAGGCGGAGACCGGGGTCGCGATCACCCTCGAGTCGTTCCCCCCGGCCTCGTTCCGCGAGCGCTTGACGACCACCGTCCTCGGAGGCGGTGGGCCGGACATCGCCTCGGTCGACAGCGCCTGGGTCAGCGGGCTGGCCGCCTCCGAGATTTTGACCCCGATCGACGAGGAGTTCGGCCTGATCGCGGACCAGTTCTTCGAGGGTCCGGTCGACACCGGCGCTTACCTCGGCGTCCAATACGCCGTCCCCTGGTACACCAACAACGTCGCCCTCTACTGGAACAAGACGATGTTCCAGGAGGCCGGGCTCGACGGTCCGCCGGAGACGTGGGACCAGTTGGTCGAGTACGGCAAGCAGCTGACCACCGACGACCAGTACGGTTTGATGCTCGGCACCGCCGGTTTCGGACCCTTCCTCTGGTTCCCCTTCGCCTGGCAGAACGGGGCGGAGCTGATCAGCGAGGACGGCACCGAGGCGCTGTTCGCGAGCCCCGAGGGGATCGAGGCTTGGGAATTCCTGGCCGGGCTCTACCTGGACGAGGGGATCGTGCCCGAGGACATCAAGAGCGCCACGGAGTCGTGGGACCAGTATTTCGCTCCCTTCATCCAGGAGCGGGTGGCGATGATGATGACCGGCGACTGGGGCATCCGTCCGATCCGCGAGGGTGCCCCCGATCTCGACTTCGGGGTCGCGCCGCTGCCGGTCGGGAAAGAGGCGGCCACGGTGATCGGCGGCTACGACCTCGCGATCCCCGTCAGCAGCGAGAAGCAGGCGGCGGCTTGGGACTTCCTGGAGTGGTTCACCGCTCAGGAGCAGGAGCCGATCCTCCAAGCCTACAATCGGATTCCGGCCCGCAAGAGCATCCTCGATAGCGAGTACGCGACCGAAGACCCCTTCACCCAGGTCTTCATCGAGCAGGCCGCGGTCGGCCGGGCGCGGGCGACGGTGCCGGAGTGGTCGTCGATCGAGGACCAGATCCTGGCCGATGCCTGGACCGCCGTCATTCTCGGTCAGGCCGAGCCGGCCGAGGCGCTGACGACGGCGGCGGAAGAGACGAACGCGCTGCTGGCCGAGTAATGCTGCCCGGCCGGTCCAGGCCCGCTCCCGGCGCCCGCGAGCCGGCGGCGGGGCCGCTCGGCGTGGCCGCGCCGCCGCCGCGGCCGACGAGGACGACGGCGTCCGCCCGGTTCAGGTTGCGGCCGGCGGCGCGGGAGCGGCTGCTCGGCTATCGCCACCTCCGGCCCACGATCGTGGTCATGGGCCTGGTCATCGTCTACCCCGTCTTCCGAGGCGTCTTGATCAGCTTCCAGAGCTTCCGTCTGACGCGGCCGGGGGAGATCGACTTCATCGGGTTCGGGAACTACGCGGCCGTCTTCGGCGACCCAGTCGTCTGGACGGCAGCCTCCAACACCGCGGTCTGGACGGTCTCGAACGTGGTGGTCCAAATCATCCTCGGCACCGCGCTCGCCCTGCTCCTGAACGAGCGGCTGGCCGGCCGCGGCCTCTTCCGCTCGACCATGCTCATCCCCTGGATCGTCCCTTCGGTCGCGGCGGCGCTGATCTGGCGCTGGATGTACGACGGCAGCGCCGGCATCGTCAACGCCGTCTTCTACCGGCTCGGGATCATCGACGACTACGTCGCCTGGCTGGGCAACGTCGGGACCGCGATGCCGGCCGTCATCCTCGAGAGCATCTGGAAGGGGACGCCCTTCGTCTTGATCATGATCCTGGCCGGGCTCCAAGCGCTGCCGGGCGATCTCTACGAGGCGGCGGCGCTCGACGGCGCCTCGGCCCTCCACCGGCTGCGCACGATCACGCTGCCGCTGCTGCGGCCGACGCTCGCGATCGCGACGATCCTGACCACGGTCGGCACCGTCAACAACTTCAACGCGATCTGGCTGATGACCCAGGGCGGGCCGCTCCACTCGACCGAGATCCTCTTCACCCTGGCCTACAAGTTCGCCTTCGCCGAGTTCAACTTCGGGGTCGCGGCGGCGACCTCCGTCATCCTCTTCTTGCTGCTGATGCTGCCCGCCGGGCTCTACCTCTTCCTCGTCGAGCGCGGGGAGGACTTCTTCTGATGCTGACCCCGCCGCGGCCGGCCCTCGGCTGGAACGCCGTCAAGCACGCGCTGGCGGTCGTCGCCGCGTTCGTGATCGCGGCCCCCTTCCTCTGGATGCTCTCGACCTCGCT
>JBBSNJ010000473.1:0-3622 GCA_038232775.1 Thermomicrobiales bacterium | reverse complement strand
CCGCCGCTCCCGCTCGCATTGCCGGTTCGAACCCGCCACGCCGGGCCGAGACCGAAACTTTCCGGGAGAGAGACCGGGGGGCGGGCGGCCTCGGGATTCGGCCACGAACGTTACCCCGCCGGTACGCCGAGCCGGGCGGTGGCCGCCCTCGCCCCCGGCGCCGCGCGGCGCGGGACCGATCACCGCACCGGTGATCCGTTCGCGATCCGCTCCGGGGGCGCCGGGGAGCGGGAACCGACCGCTCGCGGCGACGATGTTGTGCCTCCACCGCCCCGGTTCCCGGGCCTTGTGCGTTCTCCCTTGCCGCCCGCCCGCCCGCCCCGCCCCCCAGCCGGTTTCGGCCGGGTTTGTCGCCGCGGCTTAGAGATCCTTCCCCTAGCGGCCTGGTCGATCGCCGGCCCCGCGCCCATCGATCGAGAACGAAACGGCTCGCCGACTTTGACACCGGGGAAAGGGGTGTGCGATAACGGCCGCCGGCCGTGTCCGGCCACCCTAGGGCGCCGTGGAGGGCGGCGCGAGACGGAGCGGGCGCGGACACGCCGAGGCGCGGTCGAGGGAACGCGCCGTCATCGTCCCTGGCTCGGGCCCACCGCGGGCTGGCGCGGGCGCCGAGCGATTCTCATCGGGTAGACCGCGATCCGCGGCCGTCCCAACGGCCGGTCGGTGGCGTGGCGTCGGCGCCGCGCTCTGCTGTCCGGCACAGGAAGGAGCGATCGACCATGCTGAGCCTCTCGCGTCGCCTCGTGGCTGGACGAGGACGCAGCGGCCACGCCTGGCCAGTGCCGTTGTTCGTCGCACTGATGGTGATTTCAGGGTTCGGGGGCGCGCTGCTGCTCCCGGCCGGGGGCGCGCTCGCCGCGCCGGTGACCGGCGAGGACTCGACGGTCTTCGCCGGGCCGGGCGGGGAGTACGATCAACTCTCGTCCGCCCCAGCGGGGTCCGATGTCGGCGTCGAGGGGGCCGTGGTCGATGGCTTCGTCCCCGTCTCGGTCGACGGCGTCAGTGGCTGGGTCGAGGAGGGGGCGCTCAACGAAGAGGCGGTCTACGCAGAGCCGGTTTACGAAGAGGCGGTCTACGATGAGATCGGCTACGACGAACCGGTCTACGAAGAGGCGGTCTATGAGGAGCCCGCCTACGAGGAGATGACCTACGAGGAGACCTACATCGAGGAGTCGGCCGCGGTCGAGTCGGCGGCGCCCTCGGGTGGGGGCGACATCGCGCAGATCATCTCCGACGCGGCGGCGCGCTACGGGCAGGACCCGCAGGCAATGCTGCGGGTGGCGACCTGCGAGTCGAACCTGGACCCGAACGCGATCAACGGCCCCGGCGACACCCACGGCCTCTTCCAGTTCCTGCCAGGGACCTTCGCCGGCACGCCCTACGCGGGATCGAGCATCTACGACCCGTACGCCAACGCGAACGCCGCCGCCTGGATGTGGTCGGAGGGCCGCCGCGGCGAGTGGGTCTGCCAGTAGGTAGCACCCAGCCATCGGGCAAACGGGCAATCGGTATCGAAATCGAATTGGTTGGGGGACGGGGCCGGCGCACGCGCCGGCCCCGTCGCCTGGAGGCCGCGGCGCCGGGCGCGACCATCGCCCCGCCGCCTCGATCGACGTCGAGTGGTGCGCCGGCCAGGATTCGCTGGTCGGGGAGACACCGGCGCTGCCCCACCGGGTCCACGGCACAGGGCGGTTCGGCCGTGGCGCACCAGCGGTCCACCGCGCGAGCGGTGGGCGTGGGGAGGCGACTCGGCAGCGCCGTTTTGGCACCACCGGCGCCGCTTGGTCAAGGCCGGGCCGCCCTCCCGTCACCGCCCGGCGTCCCCGGTGCCGGGTCTTCGAGCGGCGCCGCCCGAGCTTGACGGCCGACGCCTGGCTCGCCATCCTTCCCCGGAGCGACCAATCGGTACTTGACGTGGGGCTCGGTCCCCCGAGGACCGCGGTCCCGCCGGCGGCGCGTCGTCGCTGGAGCCGCTCCCGACCTCGGATTGGGGCTGGGGTAGGAGCGTGATCGGGAAGGGAGTGCTGACGTTGGAGACGGCCTCGGCCGAGGGGAGGGGCGGGCCGCCCCATCGCCGCCGGTCCCTGAATAGAGCGCAAGGTCGGGGTGCGTGGGGAGCCGCGCGCCGTGGGCTCGGGGGGGTGGCCGCTCGGTCCGCACCACTCGGCGCCGCCGCCGGTGATGCCGGGGCTGGGCGACCGCGGGCGAACTGGACCCGGCTCGTCCTGCTCCTGCTCCTGCTCGGGGGGATCGTGCCGGTGGTGGCGCTGGGTCGGCCGGCGGTGGTCGCGGCGAAGGAGGGCCGGGCGACCGAGGAGACGCCGTTGCGGGCCGAGCCGGAGAACGGAGCGGAGACGCTGGCCAGGATCCCGGCCGGGACTCGCCTCGCGATCGAGGGGCGGGCCGAGGACGGCTACTACCCGGTCGTCTACGACGGTCTCGATGGTTGGGTCGCGACCGGATCGGTGGCGACTGGGAGCGGCGGGCCGGGCGATCCGGGCCGGGGACAGGCGGCGGAGCGGGAGCGGACTGGCGGGCGGCGGAGCGGGTCGGGCGCGGCGGTCGCGGTCGAGGACGTCAACCTGCGGGACGATCCGAGCCCGAGGGGGGAGGTCCTGCTGGTGATCCCGGCCGGGGCCGACGTGCGCCTGACCGGCGGGGCGAAGGACGGCTTCGTGGGCGTCGGCTACGACGGGGCCGAGGGGTGGGTGAGCGGCGAGTATCTGCGGTCCAACGGATCGAGGGCGAGGGCGGGGCGAGCCGCGAAAGCCCCGGCCGAGTACCGGGAGGCAGAGATCGTCCGCTTGATCGAGGAGGCGGCCGACTTCTACGGCCAGCCGCGGGCGGACATGCTGCGGGTGGCGCGCTGCGAGTCGGAGCTGTCGCCGACGGCGGTCAACCAGCGGACGGGGGACTCGGGGCTGTTCCAGTTCAACCCGGGCACCTGGCGCTCGACCCCCTACGCCGACGAGGATATCTTCGACCCCCGCGCCAGCGCCTACGCCGCTGGCTGGATGTGGTCGGTGGGGCGGCGGAATGAGTGGGTGTGTCAGTAGCGAGTTGCCAGTTGTCAGTTGACAGTAGTCGGTTGGCATTTGGCAGCGGCCGGTTGTGGGTGGGCGGGGGCGGGGTGAGTTGTGGGCGGGAGTGGGGAGGTGGTCATCGCTGGGGCGTCGGGTAACGCCAGCGGGTCCGGTTGGCCGCTCCGGTTGGCATCGCGTCTGGGTCTCGCCTGGCGTCGCCCCGCGCGACGGGATCCTGAGCAGTGGACCCACGACCCCACGGAGCGGGCCGACCGGCCGGGGCCGACGCTGGCGACCCAGAGCCGGGAGGTGATCGAGGCCTGGGCCGAGGAGCGGGGCGGCCGCCCGGCGACGGTCGAGGGGACGGAGCGGGACGGCCGCCCCGGCGTGCTGCGGATCACCTTCGCCGACGAGGGGCGGAGCCGGCTCCAGGAGATCGGGTGGGACGACTGGTTCTGCACCTTCGAGGCGCGCGATCTGGTCTTCATCTATCAGCAGACCAAGCGGGCCGGCCGCCAGAGCACCTTCTTCCGGCTCGGTCGCTCGGAGCGGGGGACGGCTGACGCCGGGTCTCGCCCCTCGCCCGAGCGGAGAGCGGG
>JBBSNJ010000472.1:0-3633 GCA_038232775.1 Thermomicrobiales bacterium | reverse complement strand
GGCGTGGCGGGCGAGGGCGGCGCCGAGGGTGGCCATCACCTCGGCGTCCTTGTGGAGGAGTTGCTCGTGGAGGGCGACGAGCTGCGTCCGCAGCTCGTCTTCGTGGCGGGCCATCGTCTCGACCTGGCGGGCGGCCAGGGCCATCAATCGCTCCTGGTCGGCGTTCGTCTCCCGCAGCGGGGCCAGCTCCTGCTCCAGGAGATGGCGGCGCCGCTCGAGGTGCTGGAGGCGGACGTCCCGCTCGGCGACCCGCCCGTCGCGCTCGGCGAGCTTGCCGTCGCGCTCGGCGATCCTGGCCTCCCGCTCGCCGATCGCGGCGTCGCGCTCACCGACCCTGGCCTGCCAGCGGGCGATCTCGGCGTCGCGTTCGGCGACCCAGTTGTCCCGCTCGGCGACCCGTTCCTCCAACAGAGCACGGTCCCGCTCGTGGGCCGCGATCGCCGCTTCGAGGTCGGTGACCCGGCCCTCGCGGTCGGCGAGGGTCCGGCGGTGGTTGTCGAGATCGCGGAGGAGGACGGTGACTTGGATCAGCGCCGAGTCGACGTGGCCGATGCCCGCGTCGAGCGGGCTGGGGCGAGGTGGCGGCCGGTCGTCCGCCGCCGCGGCAGCCGCGGGGGGGACCGGAGCGGCGCCCGCGGCCGGTCGCGAGCGGGCGGGGGAGCGGGTCGTGTCGGTGTCGCGCCAGCCGGCTTCGTCGCAGAGCTCGCGGTAGAGGGAGAAGACGGAGGGGGAGACGTCGGCCCGCAGCAAATCCTCGGCGGTCATCCGGTGGTGGCGCAGGTCGGTGGTGGTCCGCTGGTGGACGAGCCAGTCGGCGTCGGGCGAGAGAGCGGCGAACGCGGCCAGCCGCTGGAGCTCCGCCTCGCCGTCGCCGAAGTAGGCGTCGTAGTGGGTGACCAGCCGCTCGGAGGGGGGCGCGGCGTCGAGCAGGCGCCGGTAGTAGATCTGCCAGAGGGTGAGGCCGAGGGCGTAGGAGGTCCCGTTGCGCCGATGGAGCGAGAGGGCGACCTCGAGCGGGTTGCGGACGACGACGATCGTCTTCAGCGCCGGCAGGAGCCCGCGCCAGAGCGGCAGCGTCAGCGACGAGCGCGGATCCTTCCAGCCCCACGGCTCGTGGCCGTCGAGGGGGGCGACGATCGTCGCCGCAAGCGTCCGGAGGGAGTCGAGGCCGGGGCCGTCCCAGGCGGCGGGCGGCGGCGCCGGCGGCGGGCAATCCCAACCGCCGCCGAGGTGGTTGAGCACGTCGTCGTTGAGGGCGACGATCCCGAGGTGCTCCCAGAACCCCTCCGGGTTCTCGGCCGCCGGCGGCATCAGATCCTCCTGGCGGCCGAGGTAGAGGCCACCGGCGTGGAGGTTCTTGGTCACCATCGACGTTCCCGAGCGGTGCATCCCCGCGACGCAGACCGGCATCGATCCCCCCGTTCCCCATCCCTCCGCGCCGCGGTCCCCGACCCGCGGCGGACCGCCTCCCCTGGGCCACTCGCGCCCCTCGCTCGGCCGGAGAGCGAGCGGCGCCCGTTTCCCGCGGGGCGCCGCTGGCGCGGACGCCGCCGCACCCGCGCTCCTGCTCGCTGTGGCGGGAGACTAAGGATACCCCGCGGCGGGCAGGCGGCGCCTCGGGCGGAGGCGGCGGGCCGGCCGGTCAGCGGGCTACCAGCGCCGCCAGTTCGGCCACGATCCGCGGCCGGCCGCCGAACCGGAGGCGGGGCGGGGGCGAGGTCCCGCGCCCGAGTTCGTCGCGGAGGACCCGCCAGAGGGTCGCGGCCGAGACATCCTCCGGCGGCACCACGCGGGCCAGCCCCAGTGCGGCGAAGCGCCGGGCGCGGATGATCTGCTCCTCCGGCCCCGGCTTGCGGGGCACGACCACCGGTCGCTTCCCGGCGAAGACCGCCTCGCTGACGGCATTGTAGCCGCCCATGCAGACGACCGCATCGGCGGCGTGGACGACGGCCGCGAGATCCGGCTCGAACGGGGTCAGCGCCACTCCGGGCAGGCCCGCGGCGAGGGCGGCGACGGCCGGGCGCTCCGACTCGTCGAGCAGCGGCCCGATGACGACGAACGAGACGAGCCCGGCCGGCGCCGCGCCGTCGCGCAGCCCTTCGAGGTAGGCGCGCTGGGTCGGCCCGCCGTCGGCGCCGCCGCCGCCGGTGACCAGCACCAGCGGCCGGTCCGCGGCCCCGAGGGCGGCGCGGACCGCCAGCGGGTCGCGGGCCGGGGGGGGCGGCGCGAGGTAGCCGCAGAAGACCGTCTTGGCCGCCGCCAGCGGCGACAGGCCGTAGGCCTCGATCGGGTCGAACACGTCTTGGCTGCCGTAGACCAGGATCCGCTCGTAGCTGTGGTCGAGCAGCGGATAGACCCCTTCGTTCGTCCAGATCTGGCGGGTCTGGCCGGGGCCGAAGGTGATGTCGCGCATCAGGAGCGCCAGTCGGGCGCGGCCGGCGCTCGCGGGGCCGACGGCGGCGATCGCCCGCGCCAGCTCGCGGAAGAGCCCGGCCGGGGCGTGGTCGACCACCACCAGGTCGGGGGCGCAGGCCTCGACCGTGGCCCGGGCCACCGCTTCCCGGAAGTAGACGACGTTCTTGAGGTGGGGCGGCGGGGGAGCGGTCGGATCGGCGTCGGCGGGGAGCCCCTCGTAGAGCCGGCGCTTCGGCATCGAGGGCAGCTTGACCACGTCGAGGTTCGGCGGCACCTCGAAGGCGTGGCCCGCCTCGGAGCCGGAGAGGAGGAGGACGGCCACGTCGGGCCGACGCTCGGCGAAGGCGACCGCGATCCCGAGCACGATCCGCAGGTGGCCGAGGCCGGTCCCGTCGTGGCTGTAGAAGAGGACGCGCGGCCTCGCTCCGTCCGGCCGCGGGCCGGGCGCGGTCGTCGGCCCGGCGCCGACAACCGGCACCGGCGTCGGTGGCGCGAACGGCGGCGGCTCGGCAGTGGAAATAGCGGTGCACCTCGCGGCGGGGAGCGTCGGCGGCGTGGGATCGGGTCGCGTCGGGGCCAGAGTCGGGCGGCGGGTGTTGCGAGGCGGCCTGGCTCTCGGACGAACTCGGGCGGCCCTCCTCGGCGCCGGCTCGGACGGGGATTCAGCCCCGGCCAAGCGTCAGGACGGGCGCCCGGGGGTGGCGGAGCCGGACAATGCTGGTCGGCCGGGCACGACGAAGGGGGGCGGGTTTCCCGCCCCCCTTGCTCGCTCGCCGCCCCGATTCGTCCAGTGCAGACGTGGTCGCGCGAAGCGGGTTCGCCTTAGCTGACGAAGGCGAAGTTGCTGTCGCCGCCGGAGGCGTCGGAGATGGCGGTGCCGCCGTCGGCCGAGATGCCGAGGGTGGTGCTCGACGAAACGTCGCCGCCGTCGACCGCGACCGAGCCGAAGGTGTCGCCGACGCCGACCGCGTTGCCGGCGTTGCCGCCGGAGTTGATGTCCTCGATGGCGATGGCGCCACCGTTGGCGGAGGCGGTGGCGGTGCCACCGTTGCCCGCAGCCGCAGTGTCCTGCGCCATCGCGCTCATCCGCTCAGCGGCGACACCGACGATACCCGCCGCGCCAGCGGCCAGACCCTTGACCTTCGCGTTCATGCCCGTACTCCCCTTCCGTTCCGAACCCTTTTCGGCTCCGGGCGATCCCGGAACCAACCCTCAATC
>JBBSNJ010000471.1:0-3657 GCA_038232775.1 Thermomicrobiales bacterium | reverse complement strand
GGGGTGGCGACGGTCGGGGAGGGGGAGGCGCTGCGGCGGGCGGGGATCGCGACGCCGATCCTCGTGCTGGGGGCGATCGATCTCGGCGAGGCGGTGCCCGCGCTCCGGGCGCAGCTCGACCTGACGATCGGGACGGGGGAGTTGCTGGTGGCGGTCGCGGAGGCGGCGCGAGCGCTGCCCCTGCCGCGGCCGGCCGCAGTCCACGTCAAGGTTGACAGCGGGATGCGGCGGTACGGGGCGCGGCCGGAGCTGGCGACGGCGCTCGCGCTCCGGGTCGCCGCCGACCCGGCCCTCCGGCTGGCCGGGCTCTCGACCCACTTCGCCGCGGCGGACGAGCGCGACGAGGTGCCGACGCTAGAGCAAGCCGCGGTCTTCGAGCAAGCGGTGCGCGATCTGGCCGCCGCCGGGGTGCACCCGGAGCGCGTGCACGCGGCGAACAGCGCGGCTACGCTGCGCTCCGACCGCTACCACTACGGACTGGTCCGGGTCGGGATCGCGCTCTACGGCATTCCGGTTGGGTGTGGAACCCCACTGCCGGCGGGGATGCGGCCGGCGATGACGGTCCGCAGCCGGGTGACGCGGGTCGTCGAGCTTGACGCCGGGGACGGGGTGGGGTACGGGCTGAGCTATCGGGCTCCGGGGCGGGGCCGGGGGGCGCTCGTGCCGATCGGGTACGGCGACGGCTACCGGCGGGGGCTGGCGGCCGGGGGGTGGATGGGCGTCGGAGGGGAGCGGGCGCCGTTGCTCGGGCGGGTCTCGATGGACCAGACGGTCGTCGCGCCGGGGCAGGACCTCGATGTCGCCGTGGGGGACGAGGTCGTCGTCTTCGGTGGCGAGCCGGAGGAAGCGGCACCGACCGTGAGCCAGCTGGCGGAGACGCTGGGGACGATCCCCTACGAGGTCCTGACCGGGGTCGCGCCGCGGGTGCCGCGCATCTACGTCCGGGCGGGGCAGGCGATTGACGTGGTGTCAGCTACCGGCTGGCCGTAAAGCGGGATGCGGGTGCTCGGTTCTGGTAATCGGGGAGAGGCCCTCACCCCCGGCCCCTCTCCCGGTGCGCGGGAGAGGGGAGCGGTGTCGCGGACCGCCGGGGGAATACCCACGTTTCTCCGGATTCCGTGTGCAGGCCGGAGCCGCAATACCAGCAGTTACCCGAGCAGTTACCCGAAATGAAAGGAATAAGCTTCAAGAAGAAGCAGAACTCATCTTCAGGCACGAAACGGACATCACCACGGTTGATCGATAACGCTGTCCCGAGGTCGATCCAGCGACCCAAGATCGGGGGGCGGTAACGGGGCGGCTAGCCTTGGCCCTCGAACTCGGCGGCGACGCGCTTCAGGTTGTCGATGTCGCGGCGGACGACGAAGGTGCGGCCGCTCATGTCGTCGCGGACGTAGTTGAGGGTCCGGTCGTCCATCCAGCGATAGATCGTCGGCCGGGTCACCCCGAGCTGTTGGGCAGCGCTGCCGATGCTGACCAGTTCCGATGCTTCGAAGGCGCGGTACGTCGCCAGGGCCAGCATCCGGCCGAGGTCGGTGTCCCAAAATGAGCGGGGGACGCTGTAGTCGTCCGCGGCGGCCGGCCAGAATAGGAGCTGGACGACCGACTCGATGGCCGAGAGGACGCGCTCTTTCGGCTCGCGGATCTCGCCTCGTGCGAGGGCCGAAAGGCGGCGCAGATCCTGCCCGAGAGGGCCTTGGCGGAGTTGGTCGAGAGAGAGCGGCTGGAAGGCCGCGGGGTGGAGATGGGAGATCAGGCGATGGTGCTGGCTATAGACCAGTTGCAGGGCCTGGCCGACCACTTCCTGATACCCCGACTGCTCGGCCTCCACGATGGCTCCTTTCTGGCGCCGAAGTCAATTGGCCGAGGGTCGCTCGGCCAACTGTACGGTCGGATTGTACGCTCGTAGGGGGAAGGTG
Source organism: Thermomicrobiales bacterium (assembly GCA_038232775.1). Classification (GTDB taxonomy): domain Bacteria; phylum Chloroflexota; class Chloroflexia; order Thermomicrobiales; family UBA6265; genus JBBSNJ01. The sequence continues at coordinate 1,738 of JBBSNJ010000471.1, read as the reverse complement.
TCAATCATCCTGCGAACGTTCGGCGGACATGCGGCAGTCGCCCTTTTCGGGCAATGAATGCCCGGAGCGACGACCGTCTGCGATGGCGGGGTAAGTCCCGCCAACATCGATCGAGGAAAAGGCGGCGGGGATCGAAGCGCCGCGGTGCCAAGGATCGTGCGGTCGCGTGCAGCATCGGGCACGATTTGCCAACCTGGCGCGGCGGGGGGCACGCCTCCGGTGGTTCCGCCAGCGCCTGCCACGGGAGCGCTTCTGTTCGCCGAGGAACGGCACCAGTCCGGCGGCACTCGCCGCGCTTTCGAAGCTTGAACGCCTGATCGAGGGCGGGTGACCGGCGGAGCGCGCTGGAGTCTGGTTCGTGGTCAGCGGCCAGTCGTAATCCCCCGGATCGCCAGACCGGCGACGAAGAGGGCGAGGAGGCTGTACCAGATCAGGGCCAGGCGCTGGTCGCGGCCGCGGAGGTAGCTCCAGGCGAAGGGGAGGACGAGGATCGCCGTCGCGCCGTAGAGGTAGTGGGTCGATTCGGCGGGCCGCCCGCGGAGGAGCCAGAGTCCGACCCCGGCGAGGACTTGGACGGCGATCAAGGCTTGGCCGATCACCATCGCCCCGGCGAGGCTGCCGGAGAGGGTGCCGCCGCGGGCGAAGGCGACGACGCCCCAGAAGCCGAGCACGGCCATGAAGATGAGCATCGAGACGGCGAGACGATCGTGGAGCAGGAGGAGCGTGCTCAGGGTGGCCTCCCGGGGGGCTGGAGCCGATCCCGGTGGCTCCGAGCCGGAGCAGTGAGTATAGCGAGCGGGGCCGGCGGCGAGGTCGCGGTCGGGCACTCTTGCCGCGGCGGGCCGTGAGCTCAGGTGCCGAGGAGCAAGGGGAGTTGGGCCGGTCGGCCGTGGTCGCCGCCGGGGCGCCAGATCGTGTCGGCGCCGTGGCGAGGGAGGGGGAGGAGCGGGACCGCGAGGCCACGCTCGGCCAGGCCACGAGCGACCGTTGCCTGGGCCAGCGCCGGCCGGTTGTTCGTTCGGGAGAGGTGGGCCAGCCAAACCGTCGGCGATCGGTGGTCGACGTCCGAGAGAGCGTCGGCGAGGAAGGCGGCGCAGTCGGCGTTCGAGAGGTGGCCGCGCTCGGAGAGGACGCGACGCTTGAGCCGGGCCGGATAGGGGCCGGAGCGGAGCATCGCTTCGTCGTGGTTGGCTTCGAGGACGATCAGGTCGACGGCGGCGAGGCGGTCGCGCCAGGCGGGGGCGGGGCAGCCGAGATCGGTGGCGACGAGCAGGGCGCCGGTCGCTCCCTCGATCTGGAAGGCGCACGGTTCGGCCGCATCGTGTGAGACGGGGAGAGGGGTGATCGCGAAGGCGCCGAACCGGAGCGGCTGCCCGGCGCGGGCCTCCTCGTGGAGCGACGGCGCGAGGCCGGCGGCGGCGGCGGTGCCGCGGGTAGCGACCAGCTGCAGCCGGGCCCGCTCGACCTGGGGCAGGGCGCGGACGTGGTCGGCGTGCTCGTGGGTGATGAGCACAGCGGTGAGGTCGGCGAGGCGGTGTCCGGCGGCGCCCAGACCGGCGGCGAGGGCGCGGGCGCCGATGCCGCAGTCGACGAGGAGCGCCGACGCCCCTTCCTCGACCAGGAGCGCGTTGCCGGAGCTGCCGCTCCCTAGGCTGCGGACGGTCAGCACCCAAGACCTCCCCGGCTGCGCCCCGGCGGACGGGCCGGCGGCGGGAGCGAGTAGACTCTGTCGGGATCG
>JBBSNJ010000470.1:0-3661 GCA_038232775.1 Thermomicrobiales bacterium | reverse complement strand
GTCTCCGCCGCGGGCCGCGGGCGGCGCGGCGATTAGCCGAGCGCCGCCAGCGCTTCGAGCACCGGCTGCGCCTCCTCCTCGAGGGTCGCGGCCACGTCCTCGAACACCGGCTGGACTTCCTCAGTGGCGACGGTGATCCGCTCCAGCCCGCTGCCGATGATCTGGTCGCCGTTCGGAATGAAGACGCGGGCGGCGTCCTGCGGCTCGGTCAGCGGCAACTGCTCGACCGCCGTCCGGAAGTTCGGGTTCTCCTGGTAGAAGGCCTGCATCTCTGCCGAATCGACCGCCGACTTGCGGACCGGCATGTAGCCCGTGTTCTGGGCCCAGAAGGCCGTGATCTCGGGCGAGGTCGCGAACTCGATGAACTGGAAGGCGGCCTCCTGCTTCTCCGGGGACGAAGACGCCATCACGGAGAGACCGGCGCCGCCGGTGCAGCAGCGGACCTCACCCGAGACGCCCTTCGGCAGGAAGGCGGTCCCGAACTCGAAGGTCGCGTTCGCCCTGATCCCGGCCATCGACCCGGTCGAGGCGGTGATCGCCGCCGTCAGGCCGTTGTTGAAATCGACGACGTGGTCCTCGGTCGCGGTCGCCCACCCCTCCTCGGTCGAGGCCCGGTAGAACTCGCCGGCGGCGACCGCCGGCTCCTCGGCCAGGCGGATGGTGAAGTCGGGGTCGGAGTAGGCGCCGCCGTAGGCCCAGACGACCGGCTGGAAGAGCCAGGCGATGTAGGAGGCCGCGTTCGGGTGGCCGAAGGCGAACTGGCTGGTCGTGCCCCCCTCCTGCTTGACGAGGGCCGGCACCCACTCCTGGAACTCGACCCAGGTCTCGGGGCCGCGGTCCGGCAGGTTGGCCGCGGCCCACGCCTCCTTGTTGTAGTAGAAGAGGGGGGTCGAGCGGGCGAACGGCAGCCAATAGGGGACGCCGTCGCGGACCCCCTCGGTGTAGAGGGAGTCGACGTAGTCGGTGGTGTCGACCTCGTTCGCGTCGAGGAAGTCGTTCAGCGGCGCCAGCGCGTTGTTGAGGTAGAAGCGGAACCACCAGACGTCGGAGAGGAGCGCCACGTCGGGGGTCTGCCGCGCCGCCAGGGCGGCGGTCAGCTTCTGGGCCGTCTCCTCGTACGACCCCTGGAACTGGTACTCGAGCTCGACGTCGGGTTGCGACTCGTTGAAGCGGCGGACGACCTCCTGCTCCGCCTCCCCCAGCTCGGCGCTGAACGAGCCCCAGTAGAGCGCCTGCACCTTCGATCCGGTCTGGCGGACGACGGCCGGCGCCGCGAAGGCGCGGCTCTGCTTGCTAGCGACGGCGAGCCCCGCCGCCCCGGCGACTGCCGCCGACCCCTTGATCATGCCTCGTCGGTCGATCTTCCGCTCCATCGCTCGTTCCTCCTCGTTCGATCCGTGCCGCCGGTGAACCCGAATCGGTTCCCCGGCGAGCGGGGCGCCCGCCCCGCCCCCGCAGACCCGGCCCGCGCCGCCGCGGCGGCGGCGCGGGCCGATCGTTGGTCGAAGGTCGTGGCCGCCGTCATCCCTTGGTCGCCCCCGCCGTCAGCCCCTCGATGATGTGCTTCTGGGCCCAGACGAAGACGACCAGCAGCGGCAGGATGACGAAGATGGCGGCGGCCATCACCACCCCCCATTCGGTGTTCCCCTCCTGGTCGAAGAGGTACGACAGCCCGATCGGGAGGGTCCGCATCTGCTGGGTGGTGGTGATCACCAGCGGCCAGAGGTAGTCGTTCCACTTGGCGACCAGGGAGATCAGGCCGAAGGTGACCAGCACCGGCCGCGCCATCGGCAGGACCACCCCCCAGAGGAGCCGCAGGTGCCCGGCGCCGTCGACCTTGGCCGCGTCGAGCACCTCCCGCGGCAGCCCGAGGAAGGCCTGCCGGAGGAGGAAGGTGCCGAACGCCGTCGCCGCGCCGGGCAGCACGATCCCCTGGTAGGTGTTGATCCAGCTCCGGCCGAAGACGTCGGCCAGCGTCAAGTAGTTCGGCAGGATCGTCACCTGGGTCGGGATCATCAGCGCCGCCAGCAGGAGGACGAAGACCCACTGCTTCTTCGGGAAGCGCAAGAAGGCGAGGGCGTAGGCAGTGAGCACCGCGTTGAACAGCTCCAATCCGGTCCCGGCCAGGGTGGTGATGATCGAGTTGAGGTAGAAGCGCTCGAACGGCGCCGCCAGCCAGGCGTCCCGAAAGTTCTCCCAGCGAGGATCTGCCGGAATCCAGACGGGAGGCACGCGGTAGATCTCCTGCGTCGTCCGCAGCGAGCCGGAGATCATCCAGAGGAGCGGGGCGCCGATGATCGTCACCAGCAGGAGGACCCCGAGGTAGGCGACGAGGCGGCCCGCCGAGAGTCGGCCGAAGGGCCGGCTCCGACCGGAGCCGAAGGGCGCGGCGGCGGGGCCGCGGGCCAGGCTAGCCATAGTGCACCTTCTGCTCGGTGTAGCGGAGTTGGACCAGCGTCACCGCGAACATCAGGACGAAGAGGACGATCGCCGCCGCCGCCGCCCGCCCGGCGTTGAAGGCGACGAATCCCTGCTGGTAGACGTAGTAAATCAGCGTATTCGTCGCGTCGACCGGTCCCCCCTTGGTCATCACCTGAATCAGGTCGAACGACTGGAAGGTGTTCAGGATGGAGGTCACCACCAGGAAGAACGAGATCGGCGAGAGCATCGGCAGCGTCACCGAGCGGAACCGCCACCAGGCGCCGGCGCCATCGACCCGCGCCGCCTCGTAGAGGTCGCGCGGGATCGCCTGCAGGCCGGCCAGGTAGATCACGGTGGCGAACCCGAGGTTCTTCCAGACGTAGACGATGATCAGGGCCGGCATCGCCCAGGCCGGCTGATTCAGCCAGTCGGGGGAGCTAAGCCCGACCCAACCGAGGACCTGGGCGATCAGCCCGTAGCGGGGGTCGAACAGGTAGACCCACACCAGGGCGATCGCCGCCCCGCTGAGCAGGGTCGGCGCGAAGAGGACGGCGCGGGCGGCGTCCCGCCCCCGCAGCGGCTGGTTGAGCAGCAGCGCCGCCCCCAGCCCGAGGGCGAGCGAGAGGCCGACCGCGACCAGGGTGAAATAGAGCGTGTTGCCGAGCACCTGGCGGAACGTCCCGTCCGCCGCCAGGTAACGGTAGTTGTCGAGGCCGATCCCCAGCTTGACCGGCGCGATCATGTCCCAGCGGACCGTGCTGAGGTAGGCATTCTGGACCATCGGCCAGTAGGTGAAGACGCCGAACAGGAGCAGGTTGGGGGCGACGAACAGCAGGAAGAGGAACCACTCCGCGTGCCAGAAGCGGCGACCGGCCGCCCGCGGCCGGGCCAGCGCCGGGACCGCCTCGGTTCGACCCAGGGCGGTCGTCGCTTGTCCTCCCCCGACCATCGACTCCCCCAACTCCACACCGGGCGTGAGCGAGCCCGGCACCGCCGCCGCCCATCGTCCGGGATCGCGGCCCGATTGCGATCAACGCGGCATTAACGCCCCTCATGCCGCGAGGCGCTCGCGCCCGGCTGGGTTGTGGCAGGATGCCCGACACCAGCGCCGCCGAGCGCGCCAGGATTGTACGCGCGGCGTGCTCGTCGTGGAGGGGAGGCCGTGGCGGAGGGGGTGGACCGGGGACCGACTGGCTGGGCGGAGCGCCCCCTGCTGGCGATCGACGCCTCGACCGAGCAG
>JBBSNJ010000469.1:0-3661 GCA_038232775.1 Thermomicrobiales bacterium | reverse complement strand
CCCCCGCCCGCCGCCGGGCGCGCTTGACACCGGGGAGCGGCGATCATAGAGTGTCGATGTATCCCATGCAACGTTGTCTCGGTCAGCGGCAAGAGCGGGGGAGGTGTCACAGGCGCCGGCGTCTCCAGTTCCGACGGTGGGGCTCGTCGGCGACGACGGTCGAGGCGTGTCGATGACGACCAGGGAGCGGGTGATGATCACGGACAGCAACGAGAGTCTGAGCGTCGAGGCGGGGCGGCTGTCGCGGCGGGGGTTCGTCCTCCGCTCGACCGGGGCCGCCGCCGCGGTTGTCTCCGGGCCGGCCTTGTTCGGGTTCTTGTCGGCGCAGGCGGTCGCCGCCCAGGGCGAGAAGACGCTGACCTGGGCGCGGGGGGACGACCTGCGAACCCAGGACCCGCAAGAGATCTCGGGGCTGATGGAGGGGACCATCGCCCGGCTGCTCTACGACCCCTTGATCGACACCGACGCGGACCTGACGCTGGTCCCGGCGCTGGCGACCGCGTGGGAGATAGCGCCGGACGGGCGCTCCTACGCCATGACGCTGCGCGACGGGGTGGAGTTCCACGACGGGACGCCGTTCACCGCCGAGGCGGTCAAGTTCACGTTCGACCGGCTGCTCCAGAACCCGCAGCTCCAGCACGCCGCGGTCTGGCTCGACACCCTGGAGGAGGTTCGGATCGACGGGCCGCTGGCGGTGACGTTCCTGCTCAAGGTGCCGAATCCGGGGCTGATCACGAACTTTCCCGCCGAGCCGATCCTGGCCCAGAACGCGATCGAGCGCTACGGCGAGCAGTTCTACGAGGCGGGGATCGGGACGGGGCCGTTCACGTTCGTGGAGTGGAGCAAGAACCAGCGCTGGGTGGGGGAGGCGAACACCGAGTACTGGGACCCCAGCGTCGTCAAGCTCGACCGGGTCATCTTCCGCCCGATCACGGAGGAGTCGACGCGGATCGCGGCGCTGCGGGCGGGCGAGGTCGACCTCATCGACAGCCTGAGCGGCGACCAGGCGGCGGAGCTGGCCAGCCAAGACGGGATCGAGATCGCGCGGATCGCCTCGACCGACACGATCCACCTGACCTTCAACTTCACCCGCCCGCCGTTCGACAACCGCGACGCGCGGTGGGCGGTCGCCCACGCCATCGACGTCCGCACCATCGTCGACGACATCCTGCAGGCGGGTCAGGCGATCGGCGCCCCGATCCCGGAGGGGACGATCGGCTACGACCCCGAGCTGGTGGCGGCGATCCCGGAGTTCGACCCCGAACGGGCGCGGGAGCTGCTGGCGCAGGCGGGGGTGGCGGAGGGGACGAAGATCGAGTTCAAGCTCAACCCGGCCTGGTTCGCCAAGCTGGACCAGGTGGCGGAGTTCGTCGCCCAGCAGTTGCGCGACGTCGGCTTCGACGTCGAGCTCCAGTTCATGGAGCCGGGCGCCTACACCGAGGCGCGGCAGAGCCACAACTTCGATCTCGCCGTCCAGCAGGGGAACAAGGCCCTCAACCCGGACACGAACTACACCGTGCTGGTCGTCTTCGGCACCTTCGGGCTGGCCTACGCCGAGGCCCGGCCCGACGTGGTCGACCTGATCGTCGAGGCCCGCAGCGAGCTGGATGAGCAGAAGCGGGCCGAGCTCTACCGCCAGGTCCAGCAGGCGATGTACGACGACATGGCCGAGTTCATCCTTTACCGCCAGGAGTACATCTGGGGCGTGCGCGAGCGGGTCGTCGGCTTCATCCCGCGGGCCGACTGGCAGACCCGTGTCTTCGCCCTCGACGTCGAGGGGGCGTGAGCAGCTACGTCGCCCGCCGGGTCCTGCACTCGCTGCTGGTGCTGGTCGGGGTCTCGCTGGTCGTCTTCGCGCTGGCCCGCCTGGCGCCGGGCGACCCAGTCACGCTGCTGCTGGCGGAGACGGCGAGCCCCGAGCAGATCGCGGCCGCCCGCGCCCACTACGGGCTGGACCGGCCGCTCCCCTACCAGTACTGGCGGTTCGTCGCCGGGGCCGTGCGCGGCGACTTCGGCGAGTCGCTCTACTTCGACGAGGCGGCGCTGGGGGTCGTCCTCGACGCCTTCCCGGAGACGGTCAAGCTGGCGCTGGCCGCCTTCGCGCTCGCGGTCGCGCTGGCGATCCCGCTCGGCGTCCTCGCCGCGGTCAAGCGGGACACGGTCTGGGACTACCTGGCGGTCGGCCTCTCGGTGCTCGGGCAGGCCGCCCCGCCCTACTGGATCGGGATCGTCCTGATCCTGTTCCTGTCGGTCCGGGTGCCGCTGCTGCCCAGCTCCGGCAACTTCGCGCCGACCTCGATCATCCTGCCGGCGGTGACGCTGGCGGCGCTCTTGATGGCGGTCTTGACGCGGTTGACGCGGGCGGGGATGCTCGACGTACTCGGGGAAGACTTCGTGCGGACCGCCCGCGCCAAGGGGCTGCGGGAGCAGGCGGTGATCGTGCGGCACGGGCTGCGCAACGCCCTGATCCCGTTGATCACGGTGATGGGGTTGCAGTTGGGGTCGCTGCTCGGCGGGGCGGTGATCGTCGAGCAGGTCTTCGCCTGGCCGGGGGTCGGGCGGCTGGCGGTGACGGCGATCTCGGCGCGCGACTACCCGATCATCCAGGCGGTCGTCCTGGTCGTCTCGGCCGTGTTCGTGGTGATCAACCTGGCGGTCGATCTGCTCTACGCCTTCCTCGATCCCCGCATCCGGTACCGCTGATCCAGCCCTCACCCCCCGGCCCCCTCGCCCGATCCGCCGGCGAGGGGGAGCCAAGGCCCCGGTCGGCACCCGGAACCCGTCTGAGGCAAGTCGGTGAACCCGGCGGGGGCGCCGCCGCTCCCCCACCAACCCGCGCCGGTCGGGGGAGCCGGCGGCAGAGACCCCGGAGCGGCGAGGAGCGAGGCGTGGTCGCGATCCCGTTCCCTGCCCAGCGCCAGCGGCCGACGCCCGCCGACTCGCGCTGGCGGCCGCTGGCGCGGAACGCGCGGGTGGTCTTCGGCGGCGGCGTGCTCCTCGTGATCGTGGTGGCGGCGATGCTGGCGCCGGTGCTGGCCCCCTACGGCGTGCGCGAGCAGCAGCCGAGCATCGGCAACGAGCCGCCGGGCTGGACCGACCCGGACGGCGGGCGGCACCTCTTCGGGACCGACGGCCTGGGGCGGGACATCTTCAGCCGGGTGCTGTTCGGCGCCCGCGTCTCGCTGCTGGTCGGCGGCGCGGCCGTCGCCGTGGCGCTGGTGATCGGGGTGCCGCTGGGGTTGCTGAGCGGCTTCCTCGGCGGATTGACGGACAGCGTCGTGATGCGCGTGGTCGACGTCCAGCTGGCGATCCCCTTCTTCCTGCTGGCGATCTCGGTGGCGGCGCTCTTCGGACAGGGGCTCTGGAACGTCTTCTTCCTGCTCGGATATGGCGACGGGATCACGAAGTGGGGCGCGGAAAGCTTCCCGTATGAGGGAGATCAGGACTTCTTCCGCGCGATGGTATGGCTGTTTGAAGCCGAGGTTGCCAACGCACTTCGCTTCGGGATAATTCGGGGATATGAGGAGCGCGAAGCAGTTCTATCGACGTTGCGCGGCCGGATCGATGTTGCGACGCAGCTCAGGGAGGTTCCCGGGCGTCCCTATCCATTGGCCTGCCGGTTCGTGGAGTTCCTCGCCGACACCGAACTAAACAGAATGAT
>JBBSNJ010000468.1:0-3662 GCA_038232775.1 Thermomicrobiales bacterium | reverse complement strand
TGAGCCCGGGCGGGGCGTTCGCCGTCTCGATCCTCGATCGCCGCCACGAGCTGGTCGCCGAACGCTTCGCCGGCCGCGGACCGGTGATCGATCCCCAACTCTCGGGCATCCAGCACGTCGCCACCCCCGGCGGCCTGCCGATCCTCGCCGGCGCCCTGGCCTGGTTCGACTGCCGTCTCGACGCGCTCCATCCCGGCGGCGACCACGACCTGGTCGTCGGCCGCGTCGTCGCCACCGGCCTCGGCCCCGACAGCGACGACCCGCTCCTCTACTACGAGGGCCGCTACCGCGGCGTGGAGGCGGAGTGATGCGCCACGATCGCGACGACACCAGGACGACTTGCCCGGTCCGGCTCGCCTCGTCCCCGCTCCGGACGGCAGCGGGCGGGAGAGGAATCGGGAGGGGCGTATTCGCCGATGGCCCCCCTCGATCGAGCGGGAACGTCCCCGATGATCGGCTGTGAGCGACGACCCCGCCGGCGAGTCGCGCGCCGCGTCCGACCGCCTCTGGATCCCCGACAATCCGGACGGCTCCGGCTGGGCGCCGGTCGACTGGGCGAGCGCCGTCCGCGGCAGCCGCTACCAGTACCGGCACGCCGAGCCGCTGGCCGAAGCGCGGTCGCGGCTGCCGCCCTGCTACCGCGTCGTCACCCGGCTCGAATCGGCGGAGCTCCACGCCCACGAGAACAGCTACTACGTTCCCCGCGAGTCGCTGGCCGATTTCCTCGCCGAGCTGAGCCTGGCGGGCGGGGCCGAGATCGTCTGGCACGTCGAGCCGTGCCCGGAGCCGCCCCCGGAGAGCCGGTTGGTACGGGGCGCCGCGGCCGAGAGAGGCGCCTGAGCGCGGAACGGGGGGCCGGGAGCCCCGACCCGCAGCCCCCGGCCCCCCGTCTGTCTCGTCCGCGTGCCGGCTGGGGCTCCGGCGCGTCCGCCGCCTACACCGTCGTCGGCTGTGGGTCCTTGGTCGAGCGGGCCAGCTCCAGCACGTCCGGGGCGCCGCCGACCAGCTCCGAGGCGATCCGGCCCTGGGCGTCGATCATGATCGCCATCGGCGTCCCGTCGGCGCCGTAGGCGTTGCCGACCGAGAAATCCTGGTCGAGCAGGATCGGCGAGCGGAGGCCGAACTCCTTGTTCTCCTCGACCGAGCCGGAGGAGATCAGCACCAGCTTCGGCGCCCCCTTCGGCGGCTTCGCTTCCCACTTCTTGAGGTCGTCGACCATTCGGGAGCAGAAGCCGCAGCCGGGGTTCCAGAAGAGGAGCATCGTCCGCGTGCCGAGGTGCTCGGCCAGGTCGACGACGTTGCCGTTGACGTCCGGCAGCTTGACCGCCGGCGCCGGCGTCCCGATCTCCGGCGCCTCCGACTCCTCCTCCGGTTCGGCGGCGCCGTTCGCGGCCGGGGCAGGGGCCGGCGCCTCGGTCCGCAGCAGACCGAGCACGGCCGGTGCGCCAACCGCGACGCCGGAGGCGACCTTGCCTTCGGCGTCGACCAGCACCGCCGACGGTGTGCCACTCGCCCCGAAGCTGCGCCCGACCGAGAAGCCGCTGTCGAGGACGACCGCCGAGGTCAGCCCCATCTCCTTGTTCTGCTCTGGATCGCCGGTCGAGACGACCAGCAGCCTCGGGGCGCCCGCCGGCGGGTCCGCCTCCCACGCCTTCAGGTCCGGCAGCATCCGAGCGCAGAAGCCGCAGCCCGGGTTCCAGAAGAGGACGACCGTCGGCTCCCCCATCATCGCCGCCAGCTCGACCGTCCGCCCGTCGAGGTCGGGCAGCGCCACCGCCGGCGCCGGCTGGCCGAGGTTGCTCGGCGCCGGCGCCGGTCGGGCGGCCGGGGCGAGCCGCTGCGGCCGGGCGGCGGCCGCGCTCGGGAGCTTGCCGTCGAGGGTCTGTTGGACCAACTGCCCGATCGCGTCTCGCCCCGGCGCCGCGTTGCTCGCGATCGTGCCGTCGGGGCGGACGACGACGCCGGTCGGGGTGCCGAACGCCTGGTAGTCGTCGGCGACTTCGTTGTCCTGCTGGAGCAGAATGGTATTCAGTCCGTGCTCGGTCGCCTTCGCCCGGTTGGCGTCGGCCGAACCGCGGCTGATCATCGCCACCGTCAGCGTCGCGGCGTGCTCCCGCTGCCAGCGGCCGAGGTCGGGCAGCAGCGCGTTGCAGGGGCCGCAGTTGGGGTCGGAGAAGACCAGCAGCACTGGCTTGCCGCCGGCCCGCAGGGAGGCGAGCGTCTGGGTCTCGCCGTGGACGCCGGTCAGCGAGAAGGCCGGTGCCGGAGCGCCGATCGCCAACCCCTCGGCGTCCTCGTCGTCCTCGTCGTCGAGCGCGAGCAACTCGGCGTCGGCCAGCGCCGCCTCGACCTTGTCGAGCCGCACCAGCAGCCGACCGTTCTGGCCGAGGAGGTGGACCAGCAGCCACGCCATCCCGCCCACGGCCGCGACCACGAGTAGACCGCCGACCAGCAGCACCCAGCCGAGGGCGGAGAGGTCGCCGAGCGCCTCGCCCAGGCTGGCCCCCGGCTCGCCCGCGAGCCCGAAGCCGGCGACGAAGAGCGCGATCGCCGCCAACACCCCGTTGCGGACCAGCGTCGAGACCCCGATCTTCGAGGTGGTCATCTGGCCGAAGCAGTGGCAGTCGAACGAGCGCCCGCGCGCCAGGTTGTAGGCGATGCCGGCGACGAAGACGAGCAGCAGCAGCAGCAGGGCGGCCGCCGCCCAGGGCGCGGTCGCGACCGGCACCAGGAGCACCGCCAGCAGCAGCTCGACGAACGGGAGGGCGATCCCGGCGGGCTTCGCCAGCCCCTCGGGCACGCCGAACGAGCGCATCGCCTGCTGCGAACCCGGCAGGTCGAGCAGTTTCGCGAACCCCGAGACGAGGAAGACGCCGGCCAAAACCAGGCGCGCGATCAAGAGTAGGGCATCCATCGTGCGATTCCCCTTGTCGTGGAATGGGTCGGTGGCGGGCAAATGGCGTCGGCGCCAGGCAGATGGCCAGTGGCCCGCGGTTGGCGACCAAGCAGACGAGATCACGCCGGCCGTCGGCGCCGTTCCCGCGCCTCGACACCGAAACAGGTCCGATTTTGGTAGTCTAGCACCTCCCCCGATCCCGCAGGGTGCGATTGGCCGTTTCTCACGTTCCGGTGTCCGCGCCGCAGCCTGTGCTCACTGGCTGCGCCGGAGCGGTCGCTCCTCTCCCCAGCGCGGTGACTCTCCCACCCGTTCTCGGGAAGTCGAGGGTCCGGCGCGAGCGGGAGCGGGAGCGGTCGTCCGTCGGGGCCGGTCCGGACAACCAGCGCGCCGCAACCCCACCCCGCTTATACTAACGAATGATAAGCCTCGCCGCTACTCCCCCAAAGGGGCTAATCGCCCGTCGTCGTGGCACGCGGTCGTGGCATGCTTTGGGGATCGGGCGGGCGCGAGCGGCCGAGGACGGCTTGGGGGTGGGACAGCGCGATGGGCGAGTGGAATCGAACCGGGGCGGCGGGAGACGCGGCGGCGGGCCCGACCCCAGCGGTGGGGGACGCTCCGGCGCCCGCGGCGATCGCCGGTCCACCGCCCCGAGCCCAGGTCCCGACCTCCACCTACCGGCTCCAACTGAACGCCGACTTCGGCTTCCGCGACGCCGAGCGGATCGTGCCCTACCTGGCGGACCTCGGCGTCGGCGCCCTCTATG
>JBBSNJ010000467.1:0-3667 GCA_038232775.1 Thermomicrobiales bacterium | reverse complement strand
GCCGCGGGAAGAGCCCCGTTTAGGGGGCTTCGTCGCCTCAGCCCGGTCCCTTTCGGGCCGGGCCTCGCCGGGCCGGCGATCGCGCCACCGCCCACGTTCCCCGCACCCTCATCCGGACGCCAGGTACAGAGTCCGGGTGATCGCTGCCGCTTCCCGGCAAGAAGCCCGCGCCCCCGACCCCCTTGCCTCGGTCCCGTGCGCGGGAGAGGGGAGGCGGTCCCGCTCCCGATAGTGGAATGGTCCAACCGAATTCCATCTGAGGGCCTGTTTCCGGAATGCAGCGGCAATCATCCAGAACTCCAACCAGTTGCGGCTGGAGAGTAGGGGGATGAGACGCCTGCCGCTGCCCCCGCACCTGGCCGTGGACGAGCTCGATCACCGGTATCGGCGGGCGACCGACCCGGTCGCGCGCAGCCCGTGGCAGATGCGCTGGCTGCTGGTCGGCGGCACCCCCGCCGCCGAGGTGGCCCGGGTGACGGGCCACTCGGTGAACTGGGCGCGCGGGAGGCGGTGCTGGTGGAGCGCGGCCGGACGTTGGAGGCGGAGCGGGCTCGCCTCCAGGCACACTCCCACTGCCGCTGGCGGCCCGGCGAGCCGACCCCGGAGGACCCCCAGCGATGACCCGCTCTTCGATGAGCCCCCTTCAGGGCGGTTCGTCGCTTCAGCCCGGTCCCTTTAGGGCCGGGCGACGCCGAGCGGGCGATCGCGGCCGAGGTCAGCCCGCGCCATCGAGACCCGCCCCCCCGCGGCGCTGAACGGGTGCGGAGCGATCCTCGGGAAACCGGAACCGACCACCCGGAATTCCGCCGAACGGCTTCAGCGGTCGGGACGCTGCTCACCGCGGCGACGCGCTCCCGTCTTGGTCGGTCACTCGGGACGGGCATCGCCGTCGGCGTCGGCACCCCGCGCCGCCCGCGCCTGGCGCCGCTCCTCGGCCCCGATCCGCTCCCGCGCCTCCTCCCAGCGGCGGCCGTAGGGGCGCAGCCGCGCCACGAACGCTTCGGCCACCGCCAGGCCTTGGAACCAGCGATGGTCGGAGGGGACGACGTACCACGGGCGCGCCAGCGCGGCGCAGGCGTTGATCGCCTCCTCGTAGGCCCTCATGTAGGCGTCCCATTGCTCCCGCGCCGCCCAGTCGTTGACGGAAGTCTTCCAGGCGGTGCGGGGGTCGGCCTCGCGCTCCTCGAGGCGTCGCTCCTGGACCTCGGGGCTGACGTGGAGGAAGAACTTGAGGATGATCGTCTTCCCCTCGTCCGCGAGCAGCTCCTCGAACCCATTGATGTGGCCGTACCGCCGCCGCACCCGGTCCTGATCGAGATCGCCCATCACCCGCTCCCCGACCACCTGCTCGTAGTAAGAGCGGTCGAAGATGACAAGCTCGCCGAGTCGGGGGACGGCGGCGTGCGCCCGCCAGAGGAAATCGTGAGCCGTCTCCTCACCGACCGGCGGTTTGAACGCCTTGACCCGGCACGCCTCCGGCGATGCGGCGTCGAACACCTGGGAGATGGTGACGTCTTTCCCGGCCGCGTCCATCCCCTGCAGGAGGACCAGGACGGCGTGCTCCTCGGCCGCGAAGAGCAGCTCCTGCAATTCGCGCAGCTCCGCCGTCACCTCGATCAGCCGCGCGCTCGCCTCCCGCTCGTCCAGGCCGCCGGTCGCTCCGGTCGCGACCTCCGCCAGTCGCAGCCGCCCCTCCCCGTTCACCTCGGTCGCATAACCCATCGTTCCTCCCGCGGAGCGCTCTCGCCCGGTCGGCGCCTCGTCGCCGCCCTCACCGCCGAATCCATGCCGCGCCGGGCAGCCCGACACCCACGTCCGCGACGGAGCGCTACCGTCGGCTCCCGACCTCATCGAGCCGACTTGGCACCGGGGCGACCCGTTCAGCAGGACCGGAATCGTCCCCCGGGCCGGACGCCGCGACTCCGCTCCCCGCCGGGGCCGGTCTCGCCCCCCCAAGGAGACGCACGAGCGAGGTGCCGACCAAGACCAGCGCCGCACCGCCGATCTTGGCCAAGCCGAAGCGCACGTCGAGAAAGATCGCGGCCAGGGCGCCGGTGACGACCGGGATCAGGAACAGGTACGGCACCATGCGTCCGACCCCCAACCGGGTGATCGCCCAGATCCAGAGGGTGTAAGCCAGGAGCATCGAGACGGCCGACGCGTAGAGGAGCGATGCCCAGGCACCGGCGCTGAGCGCGGTCCAATCCTGCCGCGAAGCCGCCGGCAGCGCGAAGGGGGCAATCGCGACCAACCCGACCAGCGAGGACCAGGCGGTCGCGGCCGGCGCCCCGTAACGGCGAACGAGCGGCGCCGTCGCCAAGCTGTAGACGGCGAAGGCGGCGGCGGCGATAAGACTCAGCAGGTCGCCGAACGGCGAGTACCGCGCACCCGTCGCCACCGTCGCGCCTCCCGCCGCCAGCTTGTCGCCGACGAAGAGGGCGACGCCGCCGGCCGCCACCGCCGCGCCGAGCCACTGACCAGCCCTGGCCCGCTCGATGCCGAGCAAGGTCGCGAACAGGAGGGTGAAGACGGGGCCGAGCGAGATCAGGACCGCGACCGAGAAGGCGGAGGTCCGCGCCAGGCCGACGGTGAAGAGCGCGTTGTAGACGGCGTAGCCGGAGAGCCCGACGACGAGGAAGCGCGGCACGTCCTCCCGCCGAGGCCGGGGCAGCGCCCGGCGCACCCCGAGCCAAGCAAAGACGAACAAGACCACCAGCAGGAAGCGGGCGAGGATGTAGGCGAGGGGCGCGAGCTCGTCGAGGACTGCCTTGACGATGACGTTGTTGGCGGCCCAGATCAGGACCACCACCGCCATCGCCCCGTCGGCGGCGTCGAACCGCGCCTGGTCGACCCGCTCCGTCTCGACCGCCAACCGCCCCACCCCGCGCCAACCGCCTACACCGACGCTGGCAGTCCATCAGCGGATGCGGCCGATCTGGGGTGATCGTCCGTGTCTCGACGCGGGCCCGCAGACGGGGTTCCCGGGTTCGCTTCCAGTCTTCCGGGGAACGTGCCCCTCCCCCGGCCCCAATCTCCCGGCTCGCCACCGTTTCGGCCCGGAGCGGCGGCGGCGCTGCCGCGGACCAGGAAGTCTCGGTGGCCAGGGCTGGCACGAACTTCAGTTGAACCGTTCCCCTCTCGGGAGCGGGAAAAGCTCCCCTCTCCCGCGCACGGGACCGGGGCAAGGGGGTCGCGGGTGAGGGCATCTCTCCGGGCAGCCGCAGGCATGACCAGAAGTTCGTCTGACCTCCCGACGATTGGCGGAGGGGCAGGAACCGACCCCGCCCGCCGGCCAGTGAGCGTCCCCCGATCCATCCCCCCTATCCTTATGGCGCCGTGATCGATCAGGCGAGCGCCACCCCTTCCAAGGTCAGCAGGTGCTGCTTGATCCGCGTCCCCCCGGTGTAGCCGCCGAGCGCACCGCCCGAGCGGACCACCCGGTGGCAGGGGAGCACGAGCGGGATCGGATTGCGCCCGAGTGCGTTGCCGACCGCCCGCGTCGCCCGCGGTTTGCCGACCCGCTGGGCGATCCCCCGGTAGGTGTCCAGCCGGCCAAACGGGACCTCGGCCGTCGCCGCCAGCACGGCACGGGTGAACGGCGAGAGCCCGGAGAGATCGAGCGGCAGATCGAAACGGTCCCGCCGCCCGCCGAAGTACTCCGCGAGCT